>CALKYK010000091.1 GCA_938003715.1 uncultured Gammaproteobacteria bacterium | reverse complement strand
GAAAACCTGAAAGCGCTGCACAACCGCTGCTCGATGGTGAAACTCTTCGTTTCCGAAATGGCCAACCGCGTTGCCGATCGCGCGGTGCAGATCTTCGGTGGTCGCGGCTACATGCGGGAAAACGTTGCCGAACGATTCTTCCGCGAGCTGCGGGTCGACCGAATCTGGGAAGGAACGAGCGAGATCCAGCGCCTGATCATCGCGCGGAACCTGCTGAAGCGCGGCCTCGACGAAATGTGAGCAATTCAGGCGAGGCGCGGCGCGCGGCGCAGCTCGCCCAGCAGCCAGTCGACGAAGCGCTGTTCGGTGCGCTCCATGCGCGACAGCGGCCCCGGCCGGTAGTAGCTGGAATTCACGCCTTTCCAGTTGTTGACGATGATCTTCTCGTCGGCGAGCGTCGTCCGGTCCCAGAGCCAGGTCAGCTCGTCGACGTCGTAGTCCCTGCCCTCCTCGGCGTCGCCACGCACGAACCAGTACACTTCGCAGCGGCAGTTCCCGAGGTCGACCGGCGTGAAGACGTAGCCGACCACGTGGTCGCTGTAGGCCAGGAAATAGGACAGCGGCCCGATCGTCAGGTCCGAAGCGCCGCCGTCGTAGTCCTTGAGCTCGCCGAGCAGCGGCGCGACCGGCTGGCCGTCGCGGCTGCCGGTCCTGTAGCCATCGAACATCGCGGTGCGGCTGTAGCCGTAGTATTCCTGGCCGGGCTGGTGCATGGTTTTTTCGTAGGCAACCGTGATGTTTTTCAGGCCGCAGGCCTCCATGCGCTCGAGCATGTGGACCTGCACACGCTCGAGTTTCTCGCTGTCGAGCATCAGCGTGTGCATCTTCGCGTAGTCCGGGTGTGCCGGCGCGCAGTGATAGCACTCCTGGTAGTTTTCGACCGCCAGTTTCCAGTTCGCGGCGATCGGATAGGATTTCTGCGCGGCGACCTTCAGGCCCGGAAAGCCGAACAGGCGCATCGGCTCTTCGAGGTCACGGCGCGCGCTGTCGAGCGACGGCGGGTCGTCGCAGAAACAGACGAAGACAAGTCCGTGCACGATCTCGACCTGCACCGGGTTCAGGCCGTAGTCCTCGCGGGCGAAATCCTCGGGCATGTTGCGCGCGGCGAACAGGCTGCCGTCGAGCTCGTAGCGCCAGCCATGGTACGGGCATTCGAAGATGCGCGTGTTGCCGCTCGATTCGAGACAAACCAGCGAGCCGCGGTGCCGACAGACGTTTGCGAATGCGCGAATCCGGTGATCCTTGCCGCGGACGACGATAGCCGATTCGCTGGCGACGTCGATCACGCGGAAATCGCCCGGCTCGGGAATCTGCGACTGGTGCCCGGCACAGATCCAGTGGCGGTTGATGACGCGATCGAGTTCCAGCCGGAATATGTCCGCGTCGGTGTAGAAGCGCTGCTCCAGTGACCAGCCCGGTTTCTGGCAGGCGATCAGTTCTCGTATGCTGCGGCTGTCTTGCATTGCTCCGTTGTCGTTCGGCTCCGCGTTGAGTCCGATAATTTATTCTAGAGACTGGTCATTCCCGCATGAAGCCCGAATTTCACGAGGTGGATTCACCATCGCGCGGAATGGGCAGCCCCGGGTCACTTCACTATACTCGCCGCATGCAGCTACGACGGAAACGCGAATGACGAATCCCGGAAAAACCGTTGCGGCACTGCTCGTCCTGACCATCGCCTGCAGTGTGGCCGAGGCGGACCAGCATCGGCAGCCGCTAACGATCGACGACGGCGATCGCATCTCGTTACCGCGCGCGCCGGTAATTTCGCCGGACGGCACCGCCGTCGCGTACGTGCTCGGCAATCGCATTAACGTTGTGGGCGCCGACGGCGCTTCGCGCGCCGTAACCGTCGAGGGCTTCAATGCCTCGGCGCCGCGCTGGTCGTCGGACGGCAGCGCGCTGATATTCGTTTCCGATCGCAGCGGTACCTCGCAGCTCTGGTCGCTGCCGGTCGACGGCTACGGCGAAGCGACGCGGCTGACCGGTTACGAACACGGCGTCGCGTCGACGAACCTGTCGCCGGACGAAAGTCGCGTACTGCTCGAGTTCGCGACTTCCGACCTGCAGCCCGGCCCCGCCGAAACGTCGGGCCCGCCTCCGCCTTTCGTCGTCGATCGCCGCCAGTTCAAGCGCGACGCGGGCGACGGCTACCGCACCGCCGGTGACAGCGACCAGGTCTATGTACTCGACATCGGAAGCGGTGAACTCGAGGCGCTGACGACCGGGCCGTACGACGCGAGCCAGCCGGCATGGTCTCCCGACGGCCGCACCGTCGTGTTCGTCAGCAATCGCGAAGACGACCCGGACGCGACCTATCGCAGCGACCTGTGGCTGGTCGACGTCGACGGCGAGCGGACGCCGAAACGCCTGACCGATGACGACCATGCGAAGCATTCGCCGGCGTTCAGCCCCGACGGCCGGCACGTCGCGTACATCCACGGCGGCGACGGCGTGTACGGCGTTCAGCACATCGCGATCGTGCCGGTCGCCGGCGGCGAGGCGCGCATCCTGACGGCATTGCTGGATCGCTGGGTCAGCGGCTTCGAATTTTCCGCCGACGGGCGCTGGATCTACTTTTCCTTCGACAACGCCGGCGCCAGCGAACTCGCGCGGCTGCGCGTGTCCGACGGGCGTATCGAACGCCTCGTGTCGGGGAACGTCAACGTGTCCGGTTTCGACGTCGGCCGCACGCCGACGCTGGCGGTGCGGCTCACCAACGAAAACGACCTGCCGGACCTGTACCGGCTGCGCGGCCGCAACCTCGATCGCCTGACCGACGTCAACCGCGGCTATCTCGACTCCGTGGAGACCGGCAACAAGCTCAAGTTCGCTTTTACGAGCACGCCGGGCACGATCGTCGAGACCTTTATAACGACGCCGCCGGGCTACGAGCCCGGGCGGCGTTTCCCGGCGATACTGAAAATCCACGGCGGACCGGTCGGCCAGTTCAGCTGGGGCTACGACTTTGCGACGCAGTATCTCGCCGCGAACGGCTACGTCGTCGTCGAACCGAATCCGCGCGGCTCGACGGGCTTCGGCCAGGACTACATCCGCGCCATCTACGAGACCTGGGGTATCACCGACTACGACGACGTCATCGCCGCGATCGACTACGCGATCGACGCCGGCTATGCAGACCCCGAGCGGCTCGCGGTCACCGGCTATTCCTACGGCGGCTACATGACCAACGTCGTCATCACCGAGACCGATCGTTTCAGGGCCGCGGCGTCCGGCGCCGGGCACAGCCTGATCGAGGCCAACTTCGGCCACGACATCTACCAGCAGTGGTACGTCTGGGAACTCGGCCTGCCGTGGGAAAACCGCCCAATGTATGACCGGCTATCGCCGTTCCTGCGCGCGGGAAACGTCACGACGCCGACGCTCTTCCTCGGCGGCCGCATCGACTGGAACGTGCCGGTGCTGAATGCCGAGCTGATGTACCAGGCGCTGAAAGTGCGCGGCGTCGATGCGGAACTGGTCGTCTACCCTGACGTTCATCACGGCGGCTGGCCGGCGGCGTACGAAAAGGACTACCTCGAACGCATCGTCGCCTGGTTCGACCGCTACCTGGAATGAAGCCGGGCCCTTGCCCGCCGCCGGAATGGAAAACGAACGAAGCCTGACCTCGGCGCTGCAGGCAATGCGCGACAACCGTCCGCTGCGCGCCGAGGAAATATGCCGCGACTTCCTGCTGATGAACCCGGGCTCGGTGGACCACCTGCGCGTGCTGTCGCACGCGCTGCAGCGGCAGCAACGCTTCGACGAAGCGGAGCGTGAGCTCAGGCTCGCGCTGTCGATGCAGCCCGACAACCCGCTGCTGCACGAGGACCTCGGCGGGCTGCTGGTGGCATCGGATCGCCACGAGGACGCGGTGCCGGTGCTCGAGAAAGCGATTCGCCTCGAGCCGCGGCTGCCGCTTGCGCACAAGCGCCTCGGCGAAGCGCTGGCCGCACTCGGCCGGGGTGAGGAAGCGGACAGCGAGTTCGAGGAGTTCTTCGACAAGGAACCGGAAGCCGGCGCGGTTGCGATCGCCGCCAATCACCTGCGATCCGGCCGCAAGGAAGAAGCCATCAGGGTGCTGCGCGACGTTCTGCGCGAGAACCCGCAAAACGTGTCCGCGATGCGCTGGCTCGGCGTCGCCTATTTCCGCGAGGAAAAGAACTTCGGCGAAGCCGAAGCCTGGCTGCGCCGCGCCACGTCGCTCGCGCCCGACTACACCGCCGCCTGGATGTCGCTGGGACCGGTGCTGCTCGAGACCAACAAGTACCTCGAAGCGATCGACTGCTACCACAATGCGATTCGCTGTGATCCCGGCAACGGCATGATCTGGGCGGCGCTCGGCAACGCCTTCGCGCAGGCTAGCTACCCGGACAAGGCACTGGAGGCGTTCGAGAAGGCCCGGGCGCTCGACGCCGACAGTCCCGGTATCCGATTGGGCCTCGCCCACGTGCTGAAGACCCTCGGCGACCAGCCGGCTGCGCTGCGCGAGTACCGTGCCGCGATCGCGGCGAAGGCGGACTTCGGCGAAGCGTACTGGAGCATGGCGAACCTCAAGGTGTTCCGCTTTTCGGACGCTGAAGTCGACGCGATGGAAGCCGCGCTGGAAAAGGGCGTCAAGACCGACAGCGCCGAGGTGCACTTCCGTTTCGCGCTCGGCAAGGCGCACGAAGATCGCGACGACTACGAACGCGCGTGGCACTATTACGACACCGGCAACAGGAAGCAGCGGCCGCTCGTTTCCCACAGCCCGCTGGAAATGGAAAAACGTCATGCGGAGATCATCGAGATTTTCGACGAGGCGTTTTTCGACGCTCACACCGGGCAGGGACACGACGCCGCCGACCCGATCCTGATCGTCGGCCTGCCACGCTCCGGTTCGACGCTCGTCGAGCAGATACTCGCGAGCCACAGCCAGGTCGAGGGCACGTCGGAACTGCCGGTGCTCTCGAAACTCGCCGCCTCGACCGGCCGCTACCTGCCCGAGGACACGCAGTTCCCGAAGTCGGTGCTGACGTTGAAGAACCGCGACTGGCGCGCGCTCGGGCAGCAGTACCTCGAGGAAACGCCCCGTCACCGTCTCACGGAACGGCCCCGCTTCATCGACAAGCTGCCGAACAATTTTCCGCTGGTCGGCCTGTTGCACCTGATCCTGCCGAACGCGACCGTCATCAACGCGCGGCGGCATCCGCTCGACAGCTGCCTCGGCTGCTACAAGCAGCTCTTTGCCCGCGGCCAGACCTTTACCTACGACATCGAAGACCTTGCGCACTACTACCGCAACTACGACACCGTAATGCAGCACTGGCACCGGGTGCTGCCGGGCAAGGTCCTGGACGTGCACTACGAGGAAACCGTCACCAATCTCGAAGCACAGGTGCGCCGCATTCTCGAGCACTGCGGTTTGCCGTTCGAGGAAGCCTGCGTCCGTTTCCACGAGACGGAACGCGCGGTCAAGACCGCGAGCTCCGAGCAGGTCAGACAGCCGATCTACACCGGCGCGCTCGGTACCTGGCGGAACTACCGGGCACACCTCGGCCTGTGGCAGGAGGAACTCGCGGACATCATCGAGCGACTGCCGGAAGGGGTGCGCGCGGCCGCAGGCTGATTCAGCCGAACGGCCAGGCCTCGAGGCCGTGGATCGCGTTGCGGATGTCCCGCGACAGGTTCACGGTCAGCACCTGCCGATTCTCCGCAAGGTCGAACAGTGTCACCGTCGATGGCGACGAACCGACGGCGACGACTGCGTCCGACAGTACGCACAGGCCACGCACGAATCCCTGCCGCGCCGTGCGGCTGTCGTCCAGGTCCGTGTGGGTCAGCGATTTCGGATCGTATAAAGGCACCGCCAGCGCCCGGTCCTCTTCGCCGTCCCCGCGGCCGCAGTAGCGCAGCCGCCCGGCCTGGGTGTCGTTGAAGAGGACGCCGTCGCGAAAAGGCTGCGCGTTGTGCGTGCCGGCCGGCAGCTCGGCCGCCATGTTCACGGACCTGCCATTGAAGTGCAAAAGGCCGCCGGTCTTCAGGCCACACAGGTACATGCCGGCATCGCTGCACCAGACGTTGTTGATGTGCAGCTTGTTCAGCAGCAGGGGCCCGTCGTCACCTGGAGGGTCGAACAGCGTCGCCTTGAAGCGGAAGTTCAGCGGGTCGACGTGAATGCCGCGGTCGAATCGGTTTGCGTCGAGGACGAAGCCGAGAACCGAGTCGAAGCCGGTGGAGGTCATGAACAGCGTGCGTTCGTAAACGATTATCTCGTGACAATGCTTCAGGTAGGGATTGCGCCAGGACCCGAGCGGCTCGAAATCTGGCGAATACGCGAACAGTTCGTCGCTCGCGGCGATGTAGACGATGTCGCCGTCGAACGCGATGCCGCGCAGGCCGCGATCGGCGCCGCGTCCCGTCCAGTCGATATCGACCGTGTTCCAGTCGAGTTTCTGCTCGACGTCTTGCTTCTCGAGATCGATCAGGTATACGCCGCCGTGGCTCTCGCCCTGCTGGCTGCCGCGCACCACCGATGTCGTGACCAGCTTCATCGTTCAACCGCGCGAAAAAAAGAGGCATGGTACTGCATACCATGCCTCCGGTGTCGCCGAACCGGCGCGCGCTATTCGAAGCGCTTCGTGATCTTGAAGCCGACCGTGCGCGGCCGCGCGTAGTTGCGGATGTTGTTGAAACGCGGATCGCCGAACAGCTCGCCGCTGGAGTCGTTGAACAGCGAATTCACGGCCAGCTGGTCGAACACGTTGCGGATCGTCAGCTGGTACGTCCAGCCGCCGTCGGTTGCGAGCCCGGCGTGCATGTTGCTGAGACTCCAGCCCGGCACCCTGCCTTCCGGATCGCGGTCGATCGCGTTCGACAGGGTGTTCCACTTCGGCCCCTCATAGGAGTAGTTGTAGCCTAACCAGGCGTAGCCGCCGAAGATGTCGGGGATCGTGTACTCCAGGCCGAAACTGAGCTTCTCCTTGTACGCCCACACCATCGGTGTGCCGTCCGGGATGTCGACGAATGTCGTGCTGTTGCCCTCGGCGTATTGCGGTTCGCCGAAGGAGGCGTTGCCGTACAGGTAGAGATTCGGCGTCGTCTGCCAGCGCATGTCGAGCTCGACGCCGGTGTTTTCGCCCTTGCCGCCGTTGAGCGTGCCGCGCAGCCACCACAGACCGTTGACGCCGCTGCGATTGATCTGGATGTCCTCCCACTCGACGCGGAACGCAATGACGTTGAGCTGCAAAGCCCCACCGGCGAGCGCACTCTTGATGCCGAGTTCGATGTTCTCGACCTTGTCGGACTCGAAGATCTGCGGCACGAAGCCGGTGTTCGCCGCGCGCCGGTTGTTGTGCCCGCCAAGCCGGAAGCCCTCGCTGAAGATCGCAAACGCCATGATGTCGTCGTCGAGGTGATAGGTCGTGCCGATTTTCAGCACCGTGTCGCTGTCGACGCCGGACGCATCCTCGCGCCCGCCGGTGTCGAACGAGCCGAACGGCGGCAGTCCCTGCGGGAACTGGTAGATCGTCGTGGTATCGCGGTCGTATTCGAACCAGCGCGCGCCGAACGTGAACTGCCACTCGTCGGTGACGTTGTATTTCAGCTCGCCGAACGCTGCCGTCTGGGTCACTGCGTTGCTGTAGGTCTCCGAATAACCGATGTCGGTCGGCGGCAGCGGGTACTGCACGTCGTAGCCGAGATAGTTGTAGTAGTAGGCGTAGTACTGCGCCGCGTACCAGGACGTCGTGCCGACGTAGTCCGGATTCTTCGCGCCGTAGAACCAGCCGACGAACGAGTCCTCGTAGTAGCCGCCGATCATCCATTGCAATCGGCTGTCGCCGGTCGAGGTCAGGCGCAGTTCGTACGCATCGCGGGTGACTTCCTGGTCGTTGAAGATCGTGCCGAACGTGTAATCGGAGTTGTACAGCGCGTAGTAGGCGCCCCAGTAGGCGTCCTTCCACTGCTCGTACACCATGTTGTCCCATTCGTAGACGATGTCGCGCTCGAAGAACGACGCGGTCGCCGTCAGCTCGGCGAAGCCCAGGTCGCCGCGAATCGTCGCCGACGACTGGTACCAGTCGTCGTCGCGGATTTCCTTGAAGAACTTGACGTGCTTGAAATCGCCGACGGCCGGGTCCGTCTCCCAGTTACCTTCGGTCGAGCTCTCGTGGATGATGTGCGACAGCGTCACCTCCCAGGCGTCGCTCGCGATCCAGCGCGCGCTGATTCTGCCGCCGACGTTGTCCCACTCGTTGTAATCTTCCTCGACGACCGCGGCGTTGTTCTCAGAGCCTTCGAGCGTGGTGCCGAACACGTTGTCGACCCAGCCGCCGTCGTGCGTCGTGTAGCCAACCAGGCGCACGGCGAAACGGTCGTCCAGCAGCGGGATGTTGACCCAGCCCTCGAGTTCGTGACTGGCCTCGCCGCCGCGCGTCGTCGACAGCCCGGCGGCAAGCTCAGCCGCGTACCCGGTCGGGTCGGGCTTGCGCGTGATGTAGCGAATGGTGCCGGCCTGGGAGCTGGAGCCGAACAGCGTGCCCTGCGGCCCCGGCAGTGACTCGATGCGTTCGATGTCCACCATGCGGAAATCGGGCTGCTGCGAGATCGTCGTGATCGGCTGCTCGTCGAGATAGACCGCGACCTGGCTGTCCGTGTAGTACTCCTGCGTGCCGGTCGAGAGCCCGCGCATGATGATGGAGTTGCGACCCGGCAGGGCGTTCGCGAGCGATACGCTCGGCAGCACGCGCATCACGTCTTCCATGTTCTGGAACGCCTGCTTCTGAATGTCCTCGTTCGTAATCGCCGTAATGCTCTGGCCGAGGTCCTGCATGTTGAGTTCGCGCTTGGTCGCCGTGACGACGATTTCCTCGATGCGCAGCCCGGCGTCCTCCTGCGCCTGCGCGGCCGCGAGCGGGTTCATCGCGGCGACGACGGCCGCGGTCAGCGGCGTCATCGCGAATGCCGGTTCGGGTGACGAATGGGACGGTTCCGGCGCCGACGGACGCGCGGCGCAGTGACGATTACGGTCTTTCATTGGCAGTTCCCCCCGGGTGCCTTCAGGCATCGTCTGCCTGACGCAATGATTCTAGGCCATACCCGGGTTCATTAGTACCGAAAATCCAGCATGTGCCTGCGGCATCGGCGGCGTCGGCGGCGTCGGGCTACAATCGCAATCGCGCGACGAAGATCATGGCAACGGGCATTGCAGCGGATAGCGCCCCGATGCGACGCCGGGCAACAAACGGGGGACTCATGAATCGCATGATCGGCATGCTGGCAATGCTCGCCGGCGCATTGCCGTCGGCGGCAGCCACAGACGACGTGGCGAGCCGCATCGACGCACTGTTCGAACACATGAACGCCGGACGGCAACCCGGTGCCGCGGTGCTGGTCGCGCAGGACGGCGAAACCGTTTACGCGAAGGGCTTCGGCTACGCGGACCTGGTCGCCGGCAGGAAAATCGAGCCGGACTCGACGTTCCGGCTCGCCTCCGTGTCGAAGCAGTTCACTGCAACCGCGATCATGGTGCTGGCCGAAGACGGGCGCCTGGATTACGACGACCCGGTGGTGCGGTACCTGCCGGAACTGCGCGCGTATCCCGGCGTCACGATCCGGCACCTGATGACGCACACGGCCGGGCTCCCCGACTACTACGACTCGATCGACACGTCGGCGCGCATGCCGGTCAACGAGGACCTGGACGAGGTGCTGGCCGACATCGGCGAACCGGTGTTCGCGCCGAACGAACGCTACGAGTACAGCAATCCCGCCTACGAAATGCTGGCGCTGATCGTCGAGCGCGTGTCGGGCATGCCGTTCCGCGATTTCATGCGCGAACGCGTGTTCGAACCCGCCGGCATGGACGGCGCGCTGATCCGCGATCACACCGAGCCCGAGATCGCGAACCGTGTATTCGGTTACGCACCGGACAGCAACGGTTACCGGCTCTTCGACGACGATCCGCTCAACCACATCGTCGGATCCGGCGGCATGTACGCAACACTCGGGGATTTCGTCGCCTGGGACCGGGCGCTGTACGGCGACGCGGTCGTGTCGCAGCAGACGCTTGCCGAGGCTTTTACGCCGCACCGGCTCAATGACGGGCACGACATCGGCTACGGTTTCGGTTTCAGGCTGGACAGGCACCGCGGTCACCGGCGTATCGCGCACGGCGGTTCCTGGGTGGGTTTTCGCACCGGCATCGCTCGCTACCCGGAACACAAGCTGGAGGTCGTCGTGCTGACGAATTCCAGCGCCGGCACGCCGGATCGATACATCGACCGGATTACCGACATCCTGCTGCCGGAGGCCGGAGCGGGCCACGTCGACGAGCGGACCGCGTGGCCCGCGGAATTCATGCCCGCCAACGACGTCGACACGATCCGCCGCCAGCTCCGCAAGCTCCCGGACGACGACATCTGGTGGACCGTGAACGGCCGGGACATGGCCTGGAACTTCAGGAACCTGCACCTGATTTTCCCCACCGCGAAGGTGTACCGGAACGGGCCGGTGCGTCCGCTCGACAAGCGGCCGATGCCGGAGATCGGGGCGTTCGAAGTGGACACGCCGTACGGCCCGATGCCGTTCCAGGAATTCATCGAGAGCGAGCTGTCGACAACGATGGGCGTCGTGATCCTGCATCGCGGTGCGATCGTGTTTGAACGCTATCCGCGCATGCAGGAGCACGAGCAGCCCGTCTACTGGTCCACGTCGAAAGTGTTCCCGGCGACCATAATCCGCCTGCTCGAGGAACGCGGCGACGTCGACGTCAGCCGGCCGATCGAGCATTACATCCCGAGACTGGGCAAATCGAGCTTCGCCGGCACTTCGGTGCGGCACATCCTCGACATGGCCACAGGACTCGACTGCGGGGACGAATACGAAGACCGCGACTCGTGCTACTACCGCTACTCGATGGCGATCGGCGACGGTTTCCGCACCGCAGACGCACCGGACGACCCGTACGAGTTCGCGGCGACCGTCGACGCCTCGCGGCATGCTCCGCCGGGCGAGCGTTTTTCCTACTCCGGCCTGAACACGTTCATCCTCGGCTGGCTGGTCGAGGAAGTCACCGGTATGCCGTTCCAGGACGCATTCACGAAGGAGATCTGGTCGAAGATCGGCGCCGAATCGGACGCCGCCTACATCGCGCCGCGCCACGGCGTGCCGGTCACGCACGGCGGCTTCGTTTCGCGCATGCGCGACCTGGCGCGGTTCGGCCTGCTGTTCACGCCGAGCTATTGCGTCGTCAGCGACGAGCAGATCATTTCGGACGCGCACGTAGATCTGTTGCGAAACGGCGGCGATCCCGCGCTGCTGCGGAACGCCGGCGTGCCCGCATCGGCCGGCATCCGGCACAACGTCTACCAGTGGGACGCGGTCTTCGAAAACGACAGCTTCTTCAAGGGCGGCTGGGCCGGCCAGGGACTGATCGTGAATCCGACCCGCGACACGGTCGCGGTGTTTACCAGTTATTTCAAGGATGACCAGATGAGCGAGGTGAAGCTCGAGGAAAAGATATTCGCGGTGCTCGACGGCGTGTTCGGCGACCGCGGTTCCGGAAGCGACGCGGCGGCCGAAAACAGCGCGCCTGGCGAACAGGGTAAGATCGTGGGCTCCGGCCTGCTGTCAGCCGACTGATCCGGGGGAACGGGCGGCATGGAACAAAAAAAGATCGACCGGCCGAGCTTCATAACCAGCGTCGCCCTGATCGTCATTGTCTGCATCCCGCTCGCGGTTGCGCCCGAAGCCTCCGGCCGCATCCTGCAGGCAACCTACGACTACATCGCGAGCGAGTTCGGCGTCGTCTACCTGCTCGCGAGCGTCGCAGTCAACGTGTTCCTGATCTGGCTCGCATTCAGCCGCTACGGCGGGCGCAAGCTCGGCACCGACGAAGACGAACCGGAGTTCGACACGCTGAGCTGGGTCGCGATGTTGTTTTGCGCTGGCATCGGCGGCGGCCTCATCTACTGGTGCGGCACGGAGTGGGCTTTCTACTACCAGTCGCCGCCGTTCGGCGCAGAGCCGTACAGCGCCGAAGCCGCCGAATGGGCGTCGACGTATGGCCTGTTCCACTGGGGCTTCACGGCGTGGGCGTTCTACTCGCTGCCGACACTCGCCATCGCCTATCCGTACTACGTCCGCAAGCTGGATCACCTGCGCTTCAGCGTGAGCTGCAACTGGTTTCTGTCCGATCACGACGTCGGACCGACGGCGCGGCTCATCGACTTCCTGTTCATACTCGCGATGGTCGGTGGCGCGGCAACGTCGCTCGGATTCTCCACGCCGATGATCGCGACAAACCTGTCGTGGCTGTTCGGCGTGGAAAACAATTTTGGCCTCGAGCTCGCCGTGATGCTGCTTTGCATGTTCCTGTTCGCGGGCAGCGTCTGGCTCGGCTTGCGCAAGGGCATCCGCAACCTGAGCGACATCAACCTGGTGCTGGGATTCCTGTTGCTGTTTTTCATTCTTGCGGTCGGGCCGACGGCGTTCCTGCTCAAGACCAGCCTGAACAGCGTCGGCGTGTTGCTGCAGAACATCGTGCGCATGAACTTCTGGTCGGATCCGTTCTCCGACTCGCAGTTCGTCGAGAACTGGACCGTCTTTTACTGGGCGTGGTGGATCGCGTTCGCGCCGTACGTCGGCATGTTCGTCACGCGCATATCGCGCGGCCGGACGATCCGCCAGGTGATACTCGGCATGCTCGGGCTCGGCTCGCTGGGCTGCTGGGTGTTCTACATGATCGTCGGCAATTTCGCGCTGTTCCTGGAGCTGGAAGGCATCGTCAGGATCACCGAGATCATCAATAACCAGAGCCAGAGCGCCGCTATCGTCGCGACGCTGGAACAGCTGCCGTGGTCCGGCCTGGTCATCACCGTGTTCACACTGATGGCCATCATCTTCGTCGCGACGACCTACGATTCGGCGTCCTACACGCTGGCGTCCAGCGCCACGCTGCATCTCAAGGCCGGCGACGATCCGGCGCGCTGGCATCGCGTGTTCTGGGCCTTCGCGCTCGGCCTGTTGCCGATCGCGCTCTTGTGGATCGGCGGACTAAAAGTCATCCAGGTGGTGCTGCTGATCGTCTCGGTACCGATACTCATCGTCGGCGTCTTCATGTGCATCTCGCTGGTGAAACTACTGCGGGAAAGCGAATCCTGATGCGTCTTGCGGCCCTGTTGCTGCTCGCCCTAATCTCTGGCTGTGCCCGACCGCCGCAGGTCGAGGTCGACGGCGAGACGCTGACCTGCAAGAGACCCGACGAACGAGGTGCGTCGGCTGTCCGCGGCGTGCCATTCGCCGCGCCGCCGGTCGGCGAACTTCGCTGGCAGGCCCCACAGCCGCGCTCGATGAAAATCGCGGAACGCGACGCGACAGCGTTCGCCCCGGCCTGCATGCAGCACATGGGTATCCTCGAGTGGTACCGCCGCATGGCCGAGAAGTTTGGCTACACGCGCGACGAATTCGAGGACCTCGAGATCAGCGAGGACTGCCTGTACCTGAACGTCTGGACGCCGGCGCTGGACGAAGGCGCCCGGCTGCCGGTGATGGTCTACATCCACGGCGGCAGCAACGACAGCGGCTGGGCTTACGAGCCCGACTACCACGGCCACGTGCTCGCCGAACGGGGCGTCGTGATGGTCAGTATCGCGTACCGCCTCGGTGTGTTCGGCTTTATCTCCCACCCCGAACTCGACGGCGCCGGCGTGCGCGCGAATTTCGGCCTTTGGGACCAGGTCGCCGCGCTCGATTGGGTGCAGGAACACATCGGGAAATTCGGCGGCGACCCGTCGCGCGTCACACTATTCGGCGAATCGGCTGGCGCCCAGGACATCCTCGCGCTGATGGCGTCGCCGGTCGGACGCGGGCTGTTTCATGGCGCAATCCTGCAGAGCAATGCCGGCTTCGGCATCGGTCGGCGCGAATCGCCGACGCTCGACGACGAGAGGCGGCGCGGCGGCGAGATGGCATCGCTGTTCGATATCGACGGTGAGGGCGCGCTCGACAGACTGCGTGCAATCCCAGCGCAGGAACTGCTCGACCGGTACATGGAAAACGTCGAGCACTATCATTCGCCCGCGGTCGACGGCAAGCTGCTGACGGAGCCGGTGTGGCAGACGATACAGTCCGGCAATCTCGCGCCGATGCCGCTGATCATCGGCTCGAACGGCGACGAATGGTTCGACCGCATTCCGCCCGACAGCGATCGCGACGACCTGGTGCGCGCCGTCGGCGAGTGGCCGCAGGTCGATGCGCAACGGGTGCTGGACGTGCTCGGCGCGGTCGACGACTACGGCGAGACCATCGATCGCGTCTCGACTGCGTTCGGCATGCTGTGCCCGTCGCAGATGACCGCGGCGAAGCAGAGCTCAATGCACGACAACGCCTGGGTGTATTACTTCACGCGCATTCGCGACGGGGAAGGCGGCGCGCTGGTTCGCGCCTACCATGGAGCCGAACTCCCGTACGTGTTCGGCACTCACGCCCGCTGGATCACGACGACCGACGTCGACCGCGCCTTGACGGAGCAGATCCTCACCTACTGGACGCGATTCGCAGCCACCGGCAACCCGAATACCGGCGGCGTGCCGGCGTGGCCGACGTTCCGCATGCCGGACCCTGTCGTGATGGAGTTCGGCGATACTGCGCGCACGATCGCCGCGCCGGATGCGGCGCTGTGCGCGCTGCTCGACCTGTCAGACCAGCAGTAGCTTCGCGGCGTAAAACCACACGACGCCGAGAATCGCGTACTTGCCGACGAGCTTCACGGCCGACTGCTTCTTGTATGGCGGTTCCTGCAGGGTCACCATCAGCGGCGGCTGCTGCAGGTTCTTGATCAGCAGCAGCGCGGACAGGAGCCCGATCAGGCCGCCAACGACGTACACGCCGATCGGCCCGACGAATTCGAGCGTGCCCGCTAAGAGCGCTTTCAGCCCCTGCCGGCTGCCGGAAATTTCGTAGGATTCGGCGCCGCGCAGCTCGCTCGCGGCCGCGGCGAGCAGCCACGACAGCGCGGCGGTGATGGTCAGCGCCATCAGCGGTCCGAACGCGGCCTGCGGGCGACTGTAAGCTTCCTCGAATTCCTCGAAGCGATCGCCGTAGATCTGCTTCAGCGTGGCGAATACCTGGTCGCGTATCTCCGGGCTGGAAAGCCTGAGCGTTTGTTCCTTCACCTCGTCGTCCGCCTTGTACGCGATCTCGATGTCCTCGTCGTGACGGTCGGTGGAGATGCGCACTACGGAGGTCAGCGGGATGTAGAGGCAGTCGCTGCTCAGCACCGAAGCGGGCGACTGGCCCGACATCAGTGCGGCCTTTTGCGTCTCGGCCTGCTCCTCTTTCGTGCGGTCGACGATCAGGCTGCGATCGTCGAGGAAAATCAGGTCGTTCAGGAACGTGTCGTCAGCACACCATACGCTGGTCATAACGCGGCCTCCCTTGGCTCATTGCAGCCGTGAGACTAGGAAGCCGGCCGCTCGCCGGCGACGATCGCGATCACAGACACCGCAATCGTCCGCGATTCGATGCCCGCGAGGTGACCTGCGTCACATTCGCGCGCCCTGCCGCTACTACGTATCCAGGCAGGCGAAGCCGCGCCCGGGCAGCACGCCGCTGGTATCGTCGAACGTGGTCCCGCCGGGCGCCGTTGCAAACCGAAGCCGCCAGCGTCCGCCGTTACCGGCGGCCGGCAACCTGAACGGGCAATCGTGCTCGCTGGCATTGAACAGCAGCGCAACCGACTCGATGCCGGTGTCCGAGACACCTCGAAACGCGACGCCGAAGACCTTTGCCGACTGCCACTGCTCCGCCGACAGCGCGCTGCCGTCGGCCCCGAACCACTCGATGTCGGGCAGACCGTCGTGCCCGATCGCGTCTCCGTGTGCGTATGCCGCCGGACACAGCAGCGCCGTTTCCCGTCGCAGCTCGATGAGTCTCTGCACCGCGAGGGTGAAATCCGGGTCGGCATCGGAAAGCGACCAGTCGAGCCAGGCCGTTTCGTTGTCCTGTGCATAGGCGTTGTTGTTGCCGGACTGCGACTGGCCGAATTCGTCGCCGGCCAGCAGCATCGGCGTTCCGTGCGAAAGGAGCAACGTCGCCAGCATGTTCAGGCGCTGGCGGCGACGGGTTGCGGCGACAACGGCATCGTCGGTCACTCCCTCGACGCCGTAATTCGCGCTGTAGTTGTGACCGTGGCCGTCACGGTTCTGCTCGCCGTTCGCTTCGTTGTGCTTGTACTCGTAGCTCACCACGTCGGCCAGCGTGAATCCGTCATGGGCTGCAACCAGGTTGATGCTCTTCGACGGCGCACGACCGTTGTGTTCGAAAAGATCTGAGGATCCGTGCACGCGGCGCGCGAACTCGGCCGCCTCGCCGGCGTCACCGCGCCAGAAGCGCCGAACCGAATCGCGATAGCGGTCGTTCCATTCGCCGAATGCCTGCGGGAAGCGGCCGAGCTGGTAGCCGTGGTGGCCGTTGTCCCAGGGTTCGGCGATCAGCTTCCTGTCGCGCAGGATCCCGTCGCCGGCGATTGCGTCCAGAAGCGGATGCGCGGGGTCGAACTCGTGCCCGCCGCGGCCGAGTATTGGCGCGAGATCGAAGCGGAACCCGTCGACACCCATGTCCGTCGCCCAGTAACGCAGGCTGTCCACGATGAGTGCGCGAACGCGCGGGTGATCGACGTTGATCGTGTTGCCGCAGCCGCTGTCGTTGACGTAGTGGTCGGCGTGCCACGGTACGGTGCGGTAGTAGGTGAGGTTGTCCAGGCCGCGAAACGACAGCGTCGGCCCGTCGCAGTTGCCCTCGCCGGTATGGTTGTAGACGACGTCCAGGATCACTTCGAGGCCCGCGTCGTGGATCGCGTCGACCATCTCGACGAGCTCGGCGCGCGCGTCCGCTTTGGCGTAACGCGTCATCGGCGCGAAGAAACTGATGCTGTTGTATCCCCAGTAGTTGCGCAAACCGCGCTCGACCAGGAACTGCTCGTCGATGAAATAGTGCACCGGCATCAGCTCGACTGCGGTGATGCCGAGCGACTTCAGGTACGCGAGCACCTCGCCGTTTCGCATGCCGCGAAACCGGCCGCGATCCGCTTCCGGCACCGTCGGGTGACGCATCGTGAAACCGCGCACGTTCGCCTCGTAGATGACGAGGTCGGACCAGGGAACGTTCGGACCGGAGCCGGGCGGCGTCAGCGCAGCAGTGACGACGGACTTCGGCACGAACGCTGCGCTGTCCGACTCGCTCATCTCCGTCGGGCCGCGCGACCTGTCGAAACCGAAGACCGCGTCGTCCCAGTGAAATTTGCCATGCAGCGATTTCGCATACGGGTCGATCAGCAGCTTGTGCGGATTGCAGCGCAGTCCGGCCGCGGGGTCCCAGGGACCGTGCACGCGGTAGCCATAGCGCTGCCCGGCCGTGCAGCCCGCCAGGAAACCGTGCCAGTCGCCGTCGGCGGAGCCATGCAGGTCGAAGCGCGCCGATTCCCTGCCGGCCGCGTCGAAAAGGCACAGCTCGACGCGCGTCGCCACCGCGGAGTACACGGAGAAATTGACGCCGTCGTCGCTGACGGTCGCGCCCGGCGGTGCGGGCGTGCCGGTCTCGATCATTCGCCGCCCGGATCCACGGGGTCCAGTCCCCAGATGTCCCGGTTGTATTCGCGCATCGTGCGATCGGTCGAGAAGCGGCCCGAACGGGCGGCGTTCAGGATGCTCATCCGGGTCCAGCGCGCGGCGTCACGATAGGCGTTGGCCGCTTCAGCCTGCGCGTCGACGAAGCTGCGAAAATCCGCCGCTGTCATCCAGGGATCGGCCGGCTCGAGTATCGACTGGATGACCGGGTCCAGCACACCCGGCTCGAAGCGATTGAAATGACCGCTCTGCAGGAGCTTCATCACGGCGCTGAAGTCCTCGTCGGCGGCAACGATTTCCTGCGGTCGGTAGTCCTTGCGACGCTCGGCGATCTCCTCGACCGTCAGCCCGAACAGGAAGAAGTTTTCGTCGCCGACCGCGTCGCGAATCTCGACGTTGGCCCCGTCGAGCGTGCCGATCGTGACCGCGCCGTTCATCATGAACTTCATGTTGCCGGTGCCGGATGCTTCCTTGCCGGCGGTCGATATCTGTTCCGACAGCTCCGCCGCCGGGCAGATGATCTCCATCGCCGAGACGTTGTAGTCGGGGAAGAACACGAGCTGCAGCGACTCGCTGACGACCTTGTCGGCGTTGATGACCTGCGCCACGTTGTTGATCGCCTTGATGATGCGCTTCGCCATCTCGTAGCCGGGTGCGGCCTTGCCGCCGATGATGATCGCGCGCGGCACGATCTCGTCTCCGCGCTGCGCGCGGATATAAAGGTGTACCGCGTGCAGCAGGTTCAGGAGCTGGCGCTTGTATTCGTGAATGCGCTTCACCTGCACGTCGAACAGCATGCCGGTGTCGACGTCGAGGCCGGTGCGTGCCGTGATTTCGCGCGCGAGGCGAACCTTGTTCGACAGTTTGATCCGCTGCCAGTCGGCCTGCACCGCCGTGTCATCGGCAAGCGGCGCGAGCTTTTCGAGCTGCGACAGGTCGGTCACCCAGCCGTCGCCGATGTGCTTCGTGATCAGTGCGGACAGCCCGGGATTGCAGGCGGCAAGCCAGCGGCGCTGTGTAACGCCGTTGGTCTTGTTGTTGAACTTGTCCGGCGAGAGCTCGGCAAAATCGCGAAACAGCCCCTCGCGCAGAAGCCGCGAGTGCAGTTCGGCGACGCCGTTGACCGAGAAGCTGCCGACGATCGCGAGGTAGGCCATGCGGATCATCGGCGTGCCCTGCTCGTCGATCAGCGACATGCGCCGAATGCGCTCGTTGTCGCCGGGCCAGCGCTGGCTCACTTCGGTCAGGAACTGCGCGTTGATCTCGTAGATGATGTCGAGCAGCCGCGGCAGCAGGCGACGGAACATCTCCACCGGCCACTGCTCCAGCGCTTCCGGCAGCAGCGTATGGTTCGTGTACGCCATCGTCCGCCGCGTGATGTCCCAGGCGTCGTCCCAGCTCACGCCGTGCACGTCCATAAGGAGCCGCATCAGCTCCGGCACTGCGATCGCGGGATGCGTGTCGTTCAACTGGAAGCAGTGCTTGTCCGCGAACTCCTCAAAATGATCGCCCTTGCGGTCGCACCAGCGCCGCAGCGTATCCTGCAGGCTCGCCGAGGCGAGGAAATACTGCTGGCGAAGCCTTAGCTCCTTGCCCGACTCGGTCGCGTCGTTCGGGTACAGGACCATCGTGATGTTCTCGGCCTCGTTCTTCGTCGCGACGGCATCGCCGTAGCTTCCGGCATTGAATTCCTCGAGGTCGAACTCGTCGGTGGCGGCGGACGACCAGAGCCTGAGCGTGTTGACGACGCCGTTGCGGTATCCCGGGATCGGCACGTCGTAGGGAATCGCCAGCACGTCGTGTGTGTCGACCCAGGCGTGTCGCGTGCTGCCGTCGTCGTCCTTCCAGGTCGTGCTCCTGCCGCCGAAGCGAATCGTCTGCGAAATCTCGGGCCGCTCGATCTCCCACGGGAAGCCCTCGCGAAGCCAGGTGTCGGGCGTCTCGACCTGGTAGCCGTTCCGAATGCGCTGGTGAAACATGCCGTAGCGGTAGCGAATGCCGTAGCCCATGACCGGCAGCGCAAGCGTCGCGCAGCTGTCCAGGAAGCAGGCCGCGAGCCGGCCCAGGCCGCCGTTGCCCAGCCCTGCGTCCTGCTCGCGATCGTAAATGTCTTCGAGGGCCAGCCCGAGCCGGTTCAGCGCGTCGCGCGCCGTGTCGTCGATGCCGAGATTCAGGAGCGCATTGCGCAGCAGGCGACCCATCAGGTACTCGAGCGACAGGTAGCAGACGCGGCGGTGGTCGCCGCGCTCGACGGCATTACGCGTGTTTATCCAGCGCTCGGTCAGCCGGTCGCGGGTCGTAAATGCGAGCGCCTGGTAGAGGTATGGCGAGCGCGTGCGAATCGTCCGCCTGCCGAGCATGCGGCCGAAGTAGTGCGTGAAATCCTTGAGGATCGCGTCCGCCGTCATCGGCAGGGGCGGCGATTTCAGGAGCGCGATATCGCCGACGCCCTTGTTCCTGTCGCTACGCGCTGGCATGCCGGTTCCTTTTCTGCATCACTTCCTGGCCAGTATCAGAGTCGACAACGGTGGCAGCGTGAGCGACAGCGAATACGCCCTGCCGTGTGCCGCGGACTTCGTCGCTTCGATGCTGCCGCTGTTGCCCACGTTGCTGCCGCCGTAGGCGGCAGCATCGGTGTTCAGGACCTCGACGTAGATGCCCGCCTCCGGTGCGCCGATCCGGTAATCGTAGCGGACGACCGGCGTGAAATTCGTTACGCACAGCACGAAACCGCCGTTCCGGTCGCGGCGCAGCCAGGACAATACGCTGTTGTCCCGGTCCTGCCAGTCGACCCACTCGAATCCGTCGGACGTGAAGTCGATTTCGTAAAGCGCGGGAGTCTGCCTGTAAATGCGGTTCAGGTCACGGACCAGGGCCTGCATGCCCCGATGTGGTGCAAACTCGAGCAGGTGCCAGTCGAGCGATGTGTCGTGGTTCCATTCGCTGGCCTGTGCGATCTCCGCACCCATGAACAGGAGCTTCTTGCCGGGGTGACAGTACATCGACGCGAGATAGGCGCGCAGGTTCGCAAATCGCTGCCATTCGTCGCCGGGCATTTTCCCGAGCAACGAGCCCTTGCCGTGCACGACCTCGTCGTGCGACAGCGGCAGCACGAAGTTCTCGTTGAACGCGTACACGAGGCCGAACGTCATCTTGTCGTGGTGGTGCTTGCGGTGTACCGGGTTTTCGCGCATGTACGACAGCGTGTCGTTCATCCAGCCCATGTTCCACTTGAACGTGAAGCCGAGGCCGCCGTCGTAGGTCGGCCGCGAGACGCCGGGCCAGGCGGTCGACTCCTCGGCGAACGTCTGCGCGCCGTGCGCGTGCACGACCTCGTTCAGGCGCCGCATGAACGCCACCGCCTCGAGGTTTTCATTGCCGCCGAATTCGTTCGGCAGCCATTCCCCGTCCTTGCGTGAATAGTCGAGGTACAGCATCGATGCCACTGCATCGACGCGCAGCCCGTCGATGTGGAACTCGTCGACCCAGTACAACGCGCTGCCGATGAGGTAATTGACGACCTCGCGGCGCCCGTAGTTGTAGATCAGCGTTCCCCAGTCCATGTGCCGGCCCTTGCGCGGATCCTCGTGCTCATAGAGCGCGGTGCCGTCGAAGTGCCAGAGCCCGTGCTCGTCGCCGGGGAAGTGCGCCGGCACCCAGTCGATAATGACGCCGATGCCGGCCTGGTGGCAGCGGTCGACGAGATAGCGGAAGTCGTCCGGCACACCGAAGCGCTGCGTCGGCGCGTACATGCCGATCGGCTGGTAGCCCCAGGAGCCGTCGAACGGATGCTCCGTGACCGGCAGCAGCTCGAGGTGCGTGAAGCCCATGTCGCGGACGTAATTGACGAGTTCTTCGGCGAGCTCGCGATAGGAGAGCGAGCGGTTTCCGTCCACGTGCCGTCGCCAGGAACCCAGGTGCACTTCGTAGATGCTGGCCGGCTGGTCCAGCGCGGGATCCGCGTTGCGGAACGCCATCCATTCGTCGTCCTGCCAGCGGTAGGTGCTGGTGTAGACGATCGAGGCGTTGCCGGGCGGCGGCTCGTAGTAGTGCGCGAGGGGATCCGCCTTCAGCGGCAGCAGCTTGCCGTTCCTGTCCAGCAGTTCGAACTTGTACATCGTGCCCGCACCCACGTGGGGCACGAAGATTTCCCAGATGCCGTTGCCGGGATGCAGGCGCATCACGTGGCGCCGGCCGTCCCAGTCGTTGAAGTCGCCGATGACGCTGACCCGCGAGGCGTTCGGCGCCCAGACCGCGAAACGTGTACCGGCGACGCCGAGCAGGCTCGTGAAGTGGGCGCCCAGCGCGGTATAGACCTTCTGGTGCGAGCCTTCGGCAAGCAGGTACAGGTCGAGATCGCCGAGCGACGAGGGAAAGCGGTACGGGTCCTCGCCCTCGTATTCGTCGCCGGAATGCAGGCGGATGCGAAACCGGTACGCGCGCAGGCGCGGCGGCATGACCGCGACGAAGATGCCGGCATCGTGTACACGCTCCATCTCCGCGATTTGTTCGCCCTTCGCGCCCAGCAGCCAGACCTTTTTCGCCTGCGGCTGCAGCGTGCGCACGAAGCGGTGGCCGTCGGCGCCGTGCAGCCCCAGTACCGCGAACGGATCAGGATGCCTGCCGTCGGCGAGTGCCGCGAACGCATCCTTACACAGCCTCGTGTCGGTCTCGATCGGGTTCATTGGGTCGTTAGTGCCGCGGCCGGCGCCGGGATCAGCGCGTGAAATGCAGTTCCTGGCCCAGCATGTCGGGCGTCACCAGGGTCAGGCCCTGGTCGGTAACACGAAAGCCGCGCTTGCGATCGGCGTCGTGATCCTCGCCGATCACCGTGCCTTCCTTGAGTATCGCACCGCGGTCGACGATGGCGCGATGGACGCGGCAATTCCGGCCGATATTGACCTCCGGCAGGATCACCGACTCGGTCACCTTGCTGTAGGACCGTACGTGACAGTTGGAGAACACGAGCGAGCGGTGCACCTCGGCGCCGGAGATGACGCAGCCGCCCGACACCATCGACTCGATCGCCTCGCCGCGGCGACCGGGTTCGTCGAACACGAATTTCGCCGGCGGCGCCTGCCGCTGGTGGGTGAAGATCGGCCAGTCGTCGTCGTACAGGTTCAGCTGCGGCTTGACGCGCACCAGCTCCATATTCGCTTCCCAGAACGCGTTCAAGGTACCGACGTCGCGCCAGTACGCCTGCTGGCCGGTTTGCGGATCGCGGAACGGGAAAGCGAACACCCGGTACTTGTCGATGATCGACGGGATGATGTTGCGCCCGAAATCGTGCTGCGTGCCCGGCGTGTCGGCATCCTTGATGACCTGCTCGAACAGGAAATCCGTGTTGAAGATGTAGTTGCCCATCGATGCGAGGCAGACGTCGTCGCGCCCGGGCACCGGCGTGGGATTCTCCGGTTTTTCGTTGAACGCGATGACGCGGTTGTTCTCGTCCACGGTCATCACGCCAAGCTGGCCCGCAGCCTCCTCGATCGGCACCTCGATGCAGCACACCGACATGTCGGCCAGCTTCTCGACGTGCTCGGCGAGGAACGGGCCGTAGTCCATCTTGTAGACGTGATCGCCGGCCAGGATCAGCACGAAGCGCGGCGCATGGGTGCGGATGATGTCGAGGTTCTGGTACACGGCATCGGCCGTGCCGCGGTACCACTCGCCGCCGATGCGCTGCGACGCCGGCAGGATCTCGACGAATTCCTTGCTGCCGGCCTGGAATCGGGTCCAGCCGTGAATCAGGTGCCGGATCAGCGAATGCGCCTTGTACTGCGTCAGTACGCCGATGCGGCGCACACCGGAATTGATGCAGTTCGACAGAGCGAAATCGATGATGCGGAACTTGCCGCCGAAATACAGCGCCGGCTTGGCGCGCCAGGTGGTCAGCTCGTGCAGCCGCGAGCCCTGCCCGCCGGCGAGGATCAGCGCCAGCGTGTCGCGGGTCAGGCGGCTGACGTAGCGGGCGTCGACGATGATCTCGACGTCCTCGGGCGGTTCGATGATTTCTTTGCTGGCGCTCATTGGCAGGGCGTTTTCTGCCATTGTGACACGAAAACCCGACGTTTTTGTGGCGCAGTTAACGAACCGCCGATTTGTTTTGCGCCATTTCGGTGCGACCGCGCCCGGAATCCTCCACCATCTCGGCGATGCGCGTCATCCGGGCCGGCGTAAGCTGTTCGGGGACGAAGCGCCAGCGCCAGTTGTTGCCGGTCGTGCCGGGCGTGTTGATACGGGCCTCGGAGCCGAGGCCCAGGTAGTCCTGCAGCGGCACGATCGCGAGCCGCGCCGCCGAGCTGAATGCGAGCCGGGTCAGGTCCTCGTGAATCGTCTCCGGCGTGCCGTTCGTGATCTCGAGCACCTGCTTCTGCGTCTTCTCGATTTCCTCGTCGCTGCGAATGTCGTCCGGGCTGCCGCGAAACCAGCCCTGCGTGGTGTCGTTGTCGTGGGTACCGGTGTAGCACACGCAGTTTTCGTTGATGTCGTCCATCTCGAAGTCGTCGTAGCTGACCTCGAACTGCAGCACCTTCATGCCGGGAATGCCGTGCCGGTCTCTGAGCGCCTCGACTTCGGGCGTGATGACGCCCAGGTCCTCGGCAACGATCGGCAGGTCGCCGAGCGCCTTGCGCATCGCATCGAAGATCGCGTCGCCGGGGCCCGGGCGCCATTCGCCGACGCGCGCCGTTTCGGCACCGGCGGGCACCGACCAGTACGCCTCGAAGCCGCGGAAGTGGTCGATGCGCACGAGGTCCGCCTGCTCTGCCGAGTTGCGCAGCCGCTCGATCCACCAGCGGTAGCCGTTCTTCGCGTGCACGTCCCAGTCGTAGATCGGGTTGCCCCAGAGCTGGCCGTCCTCGCTGAAGTAGTCGGGCGGCACGCCGGCCACGTGCGTCGGCCTGCCGTTCTCGTCGAGTTTCAGCATGTCCCGCTTTGCCCACGCGTCGGCGGAATCGAGCGCGATGCAGATCGGCAGGTCGCCGAACAGCGCCACGCCGCGCTCCCGCGCGTACTCGCGGAGACGCTGCCACTGCCGGTGGAACAGGAACTGGATGATCTTGATGTATTCGATGTCGACCGCTGCATCCCGCTCGACGGCCTGCAGCGCTTTTTCGTCGCGCTGCACGTACTCGGGCTGCCATTCCGTCCACGACTTCTCGTCGTGGCGCCGCTTCAGGATCCGGAACAGCGCGTAGTCGTGCAGCCACGCGCGGTCGTGACGGTCGAGCCAGGCATCGAACTCCGTCTTGATCTCGGCCGACGCCTGCGCCTCGAAACGCCCGGCCGCACGCTCGAGGAGACGCAGCTTCTTCGCGATCAGCGTGCCGTAGTCGACGCTCCGCCGCGGCAGCCGGATCAGGCTGTCGGCCTCGTTCGAGGTGACGACGCCGGCACGGATCAGGGTCGCGATGTCGAGCAGCAGCTCGTTGCCGGCGAAGGTCGACAGCGGCTGGTACGGCGAATCACCGTACGCCGTGGGTCCGGTTGGCAGGAACTGCCATACCGACAGGTTCATGCGCTGCATGTCGTCGATGAACTGCATGGCCGCATCGCCGATCTCGCCGATGCCGTAGGCGCCCGGCAGCGACGTAATGTGGACGCAGACGCCCGCCTGCCGGTACGGCGGTAGTGTGCTGGCGTCGTTCTGCTTCGAATGGTCCATGCGTCGGGCGGGCGGCGTTCGCGCGTTCATTGTTGTTCGGGTTCGTTGCGGGCGTGACTGTCGCCTTTGCGACCGCACGCAAGCGTAACGGCCGGGCCGCCATGCCGGCAATGCGCACGCTAGCGTCAGGCATCGCCGGGCAGCAACCGAATGCAAACGTATTCAGGGATGAATACGTTTGCATTCGGTTGCGACCGAACATCGGCGTTCATAAGATTTCTGCAGGATTCCCGTCATTTCGTGACTTTTTTACAACAATATAACGTCGCGCCGTCCGAGTGCGACGACACAGCAATCAGGGAGAAAAACCGCATGGGTACCCGACCGCGCAAGCCCGCTGCAACGCCCGTCCAGCAGCCGGACCCCAAAGAATCCCTCGCCTTCAAACGCACCGCGATCTCGCTTGCCGTGGCCATGGCCATGCCGGGCGCGTTCATGGCCCCCGCCGTCGCCCAGGAAGAGGAGGAAGACGAGCGGGTGGTCGAGGAAATCATCACCACCGGTTATCGCAGCAGCCTGCGTAACGCGATGTTGATGAAGATGAACTCCGATTCGATTATCGAGGCTGTCACCGCCGAGGACATTGGCAAGCTGCCGGACGCGAGCATCGCCGAGTCGCTGGCGCGCCTGCCCGGCCTGACCGCGCAGCGCCTGAACGGCCGCGGCCAGCAGATCAGCATTCGCGGCCTTGGCCCCGACTTCACCACAGCGCTCCTGAACGGCCGCGAACAGGTCACGACCGGCGACAACCGTGGCGTCGAGTTCGACCAGTACCCGTCGGAGCTGCTCTCCAGCGTCGTCATCTACAAGACGCCGGACGCGTCGCTGATCGGCGCGGGCCTGGCCGGCACGGCCGACATGCGCACAATCCGCCCGCTGCAGCATGGCCAGCGCGTGCTGGCAGGCAACATCCGCTACGAGTGGACCGAGCTCGATGCGCTGAACGCGGGCTCCGCCGACGACGGCGAGCGCGCCACGTTCGCCTACGTCGACCAGTTCGCCGACGACACGGTCGGCCTGTCGCTCGGCGTGTCGTACATGTCGAACCCGGGCCAGGAAGAGCGCTTCAATGCCTGGGGCTATCCGACCGATCCCGGCGCTGCCGTCATCGGCGGTGCCAAGCCGTACGTCCGTTCGAGCGAGCTTGAGCGCAAGGGCATCATCGGCGCGCTCGAGTATGCCCCGGCCGACAACTGGTCGGCGGCGCTGGACATCTACTACTCGGAATTCCAGGAAGACCAGCTGCTGCGCGGCATCGAACTGCCGCTTTTCTGGTCGGCAGCGCAGCTGCAGCCCGGCTTCACGGTCGACAACGGCCTCGTCACGCAGGGACAGTTCAATGAAGTGAAGGGCGTCATGCGCAACGACTTCCTGCAGCGTGACAGCGACCTGTTCTCCGCCGGCTTCAACGTCGAGTTCGACATTACCGACAACTGGCGCGGCGAAGTCGACATCAGTACCTCGGCGGTGGATCGCCTGGACGTCGATCTCGAGACCTATTCAGGCACCGGACCCGCCGGCTGTGCGGAACCGGCCTGCGATCTCGACGAACTGGGCTTCAACATGGCCGGCGGCACGGGTGCCGTGTTCAGCTCGACCGTCGACTACACGTCCGGCATCGTGCTGACCAGCCCGCAGGGCTGGGGCGGCAACGTCGTGCCCGGCGGCCAGCTCGGCTACGACAAGCGCTTCACGATCGACGACGAACTTAACCAGCTCGGCCTCGCGATCGATCGCCAGCTCGACGGTGCAATCAGCTCCGTGGAAATCGGTGCCAACTTCGCGACTCGTGAAAAGAGCCGCGTGGCTGACGAAATGTTCCTCGGTCTGCCTGGCGGCGCGGTGTCGGCACCGATCGCCAACCCGACGGGGGTCACCGACCTGAGCTTCCTCGGCATTCCCGGCATGATCAGCTACGACCCGCTCGCGGCCGTCGCGTCGGGCGTCTACGCGACGTTCCCGAATCCGGACGACGACGTCATCGTCAAGAGCTGGAACGTCGAGGAAGACGTCATGCTCGCGTTCGTACAGTTCGGCCTCGACACCGACTGGGGCAACGTGCCGATCACCGGCAACTTCGGCCCCCAGGTAATGTCGGTCGACCAGTCGTCCGACGCGTTCGCCGCCTCGGACTCGTGCACGGACAACGTTCTGTATACCGGCGGCACCGACTGGACCGAGGTCCTGCCGAGCGTGAACCTGACGTTTGACATGGGCAACGACCACTACGTGCGCCTCGCGCTGGCGCGCACCGTGGCCCGCGCCCGCATGGACCAGATGCGCGCCAGCTTCTCGTGGAGCTTCAACGAGACGCAGCGTACCGGCACGACACCCGAATCCGGCCCGTGGAGCGGCGGCGGCGGCAACCCGGCGGTCAAGCCGTGGGTGGCCAATGCTATCGACCTGTCGTACGAGAAGTATTTCGCCGACGGCGCCGGCTATGTCTCGATCGCGGCGTTCTACAAGGACCTCGAGCAGTACATCGTCGAGCTGCCGCTCCTGACCGACTTCACCGGCTTCCCGGTTCCGCCCGATCCGACGCCGGACCCGAACACCGGCGATCGCCCGCCGGGCACGTTCCTGGGCTTCATTACGGCGCCGGTCAACGGCGACGGCGGCGATATCACCGGCTTCGAGTTCTCGGTCTCGCTGACCGGCGACCTGCTGCACGAGTCGCTGACCAACTTCGGCCTGGTCGGCAACTACTCGAATACGAGCAGTTCGATCGAGCCGGTGCCCGGTGTCGAAATCGCTATCCCCGGGCTTTCCGAGGACGTGGCGAACGTGACCGCGTACTACGAGAACGAAAATTTCTCGGCGCGCATCAGCAATCGCTATCGTTCGGAGTTCCTCGGCGAGGTCGGCGGCTTCGGCGGCGGTCGCTTCTTCAAGGACATCGAGGGAGAGTCGATCATCGACGCGCAGCTGAGCTATACGTTTACCGACGGACCGATGGCGGGACTTACCCTGCTCGCGCAGGGCTACAACCTGACCGACGAGCCGCTGCGTACGTTCGCGGGTGATCCCCGACTGATTCTCGACTATCAGCGTTACGGCCGGTCATACATGATCGGTGCGTCGTATAGCTGGGAATAGGCTCACGAAACGGCACAAGCCGGCT
>CALKYK010000090.1 GCA_938003715.1 uncultured Gammaproteobacteria bacterium | reverse complement strand
TCTGGATGCAGTTCTGGGTGGAGCTGCACGGCGAGGCGGAGAAACAGGAATACCTCGCGTTCCTCGATGCCTATGTCGAAGAGCAAAAAGCGCTCGGACGATTCCCGCGTCCGCTGAACAACCGGCTGAACGACGTCATGGAATGGATGGAAGTCGAAGGCGTGGTTGCCGACGACGTCAAGGTGCTGCTCGGGCTGGCGGTCATGTTCCTGGTCGTCTGCCTGCTGAACACCGTCGGGCTGCTGCTGGCCAAGATCATGCGCCGCACCGGCGACATCTCGCTGCGCCGTGCGCTCGGAGCTTCGCGCGCAGCGATTTTCGGCCAGTACATCGTCGAGGCGGGCGTCGTCGGCTTTGCCGGTGGCATTCTCGGCATCGGCATGACCTGGCTCGGCCTGCGCGGAATCCTGTACCTGTTCGGCGACTACGAATTCGTCTCGAAGTTCGTGGCGATGGACTGGGTCATGATCTTCGCCGCCATCGCGCTCGCGATCCTGTCCGCGCTGGCAGCGGCCCTGTACCCGACCTGGCGCGCCTGCAGCGTACACCCGGCCAGCCAGCTCAAGACGCTGTAAGGGCAATCCCGTGACTACGACATTGCTGTGGAGACCGTGATGGAAATCGGACCGATCTGGCGCGCCCTGATGCGCAACAAGTCGAGCTACGTACTGATCGCACTGCAGATCGCGGTGACGATGGCGCTGATGGTGAATGCCATCGCGATCATCCAGGAACGCGCCCGCCTGATGGGCCGCGACAGCGGCGTGGACGAAGCCAATATTTTCTACGTCAACAGCGAGCTCTTCGATCCCAATCTCGATTTCAGGGCGCGGGTGACGGCAGACCTGGACCTGCTGCGCAACCTGCCCGGGGTCAGGAACGCGATCATGACCAACACGGTGCCGCTGCAGGGCGGCGGCTGGTCGCAGGGCGTGCAAACCGAACCCGGCGACGAGATCGACGGCACCGGCACGGCGATTTACTTCGTCGACGAACACGGCATCGATACGTTCGGCGTCAACCTGGTTGCCGGGCGTAATTTCATGCCGGACGAGGTGCGCTGGTTCGACCCGGACGGCACCGAGCGCTGGCCGAATATCGCGGTGATCACGCGGGCGCTCGCCGAGGAAATGTTTCCTGACACACCCGTCGACGCAATCGTCGGCAATGTGATCTATATGGATCGCGACCAGCCGGTCAACATCATTGGCATCGTCGAACGCATGCAGGCCGCGTGGAAAGGCTGGAGCGGCGTCGAGCGCTCGACACTGGTGCCGCTGAAGCGCGGCGACAGCTTCGCCCGCTACGTCATTCGCACCGAGCCCGGTCGCCTCGACGAACTGATTCCCGTGGTCGAGCAGCGGCTCGCCGATGCGAGCGCTGGCCGCATCATCAACGGCACGCGCACCATGGCCGAAGTTCGCTACCGCGCCTACCTGGAAGACTCGGCCATGATCAAGCTGCTGGTGTTCATCGTCACGCTGCTGACCGCGATCACCAGCCTCGGCATCGTCGGTCTCGCGAGCTTCAGCGTTGCACGTCGCACGAAGCAGATCGGCACGCGCCGCGCGCTCGGCGCGACGCGACCGGCGATCCTGCGCTACTTCATGCTGGAAAACTTCCTGATTTCCACCGTCGGCGTGATGGGCGGAGTACTGCTTGCGATCGGCCTGAACATCTGGATGGTCGATGCATTCAATCTCACGCCGATCGCGTGGTACGTGATTCCGTCCGCAATGCTGGCGCTTTGGCTCGTCGGCCAGATTGCCGTCTACGGCCCCGCCCGCCGCGCCAGTTTCGTCTCGCCGGCGATCGCGACCCGGGCGGTCTAGAAATTCGTCACGGCGCGTGCGTCGCGCCGATGAAGTCGATGATCGCGGCGGAAAAACCGGCGGAGTAGAGGCCGCCGAGCGGACCGGCGTGGGTGCCCGATACGTCGACCGCAACGACGCCCGGCATCAGTCGACGCAGCCGCAGCACGTCGGCGCGTGGCACGACCTCGTCCGCGTCGGCGACGATCGACAGCACCGGTAGCGCGTTCGACTCGATGTCCTGCTGCGTCAGGTCAAGCTCGGAGGCTGCTGCCAGCATCGCCGCGATCGCATTGAGATCGTTGCCGGGCATGAGCGGCCGATCAATGAGCGACCTGCGCGCAGCGTCGATGTCGATTTCCGGCGACGCCCAGGGCCAGCCGTAGCCGCCCAGCGTCACGGTCAGGATTCTTTGCGGGTAGGCAACGCGGAACGCGTTCGCAACCTTGGCGCCCATCGAGTAGCCCACGATGTGGGCCTGTTCCACACCGAGGTGATCGAGCAGTCGCGCCACGTCGTGCACCATTTGCATCCCGTACTGCGCGGGATCGTGTGGTTTGTCACTACCGCCGTGACCGCGCTGATCGAGCGCGATGGCGCGATAGCCGGCGTCGGACAGTCGCAACATCGTGCCGGGATTGATCCAGGCAGTGCTTGCCGAACCGCTCATGCCATGCAGCAGGACGACCGCGGGACCGCTGCCGGAATCGACGTAGCGCAGATTTACGCCGCCCGCGTCGAACGTCGAAGCGGCGGCCGGTGCGCGCGCGGCAAGCGCCAGCAGGAGGATCAGGGCAGGGCGCATTGGACGCCGTATCGCGCCGCCCGAGATTCCCGGAGTCCGGGCGTTACTTGGCGGAAAGACCGACGATCTCGGCCGGAGTCGCGCCGAGCGAACTCGCGACCATGTTGAAGTAGTCGATTTCGAGCACGCTGATGTTCGTGTCGGCCTTGATCACGCCGCCGAGCAGGCAGACGATCTTCGATTTCGACGCGCTCGAGAGTTTCTTGCCTGCGCTCGACAGGTATTTCGCGATCGGCGTCTTTTCATAGAGTTCAGTGCGCGCCGCGCGGCGGACGTCCTGGACGCTCAGCTCGTCGCCGGTTTCGCGCTTGATCATTGCCTGGATGTCCTTGATCTCGTCCTCGTGGATATTCGCATCAGAACTCGACGCCCGGGCGAGCACCATCAGCAGCACTTCCTTGAACAGCTCCTGTTCCTTTTTCGGATCGAGTTCCGATCCGCCGAAGATCTTAAGTACGTTTGCGAAATCTGCAATGCTCATGGTGCAACTCTTTGTCGGTAATGGAATTCGGGCTCTTGCGGCAGCGGCGGCCGGCGCGGCGCGGGGCCGGCGGCATCGTCGTTTTTGTTGGTTGTTCGATCTTATCGTTTGCGCCTGAGTATATACAGCATTCTCGACCGCGAGGCCACGCCCGGACCGTTCAGGCGGCGGGCTCCAGGGTCTCCTGCCGCCACTCGAACACGTTCAGCTCGATGAAGACGAACGCGACCAGCCACAGGAACGCGTCCCAGAAATCGACAAAGTCGCCCTTGATGCCCCAGTAGATCGCCGCGAGGAACAGGATCGAGTACAGAACATACTTGGACAGGTTGCTCAGGCGCAGGGCTCGACCGACAAGCCGCTGACGCTCCTGCAGCCGCACGTCGATCTCGAGCACCAGCACCACCAGCAGCCAGACCCCGGAATTGATCACGTCGACCCACGCCAGCCGCACGATGTCGCGGTAGCCGTCCGCGTCGACCACCGCGCTCATTCCCGGGAACTGGATGAAACTGTCTGCGGCGGTAAACGTGCCGCAATTCGCCGCGGTAATCACGGTGTACTCGTCAAAGTCGATCGCATAGGCCCAGTCGCCACCCGCGAGCGCGCACAGGTCGCCGGGCGACGGCAAAAGCGGTGCCGCACCGAACAGGAACAGCAGTTTCGCCAGGTAGCCGTAGAACGCGTAGACGATGAACACGTAGCAGACGAAGCGCAGCCCGTGCAGCGTCCATTTGACGCGCGGCGTAATCCGCCGGTCGTCGAGCACGTAGGTCTCGAGTTCGAACATCAGCAGCAGCACGACCCAGGCGGCCGTATCGATGCTGGCGGCGAAGCCCTCGATGACGTCCGCTGGCGCAATGCCGTTCGCGAATCGATGCGCCGATGCCGCCCATTCCTCGGCAAAAAACAGGTAGATGTTGATGGCGAGCAGGGTGTAGACGGTGTATTTGAACAGCCGGAAAAGCTGGCCGCGATCGAGTTCCAAGGAAGCCCGACTCCCTGCAGGATGACGCCGGCATTTTGCCAGCATCTGTCACAAGCGACTATCCGGTTTCACGGGGTGATGCCGCACCGGTGCGGCGGCACGGTGTCAAGCTGCTGATTTAAGGCTATTTTTCGACACGTTGTCCGGCGACCGGGCCGTACCGCAGCCGCAGGTTACGTTGAACACATGGTCAAAAGCATGCAGATCTGGGGCGCCCCGGCTCAGCTCGCTTCTTTCGCCGCCTCGGTTTCCACGCCGGCGTAGTAGATCCAGACGTTTTCCTCGCCGGTCAGGAGCTCGATGTACTTCGGGTGCGTGAAGAGCGTCTCCCGGCCCGACTTGAATTCCTTCAGCACGCCGATGTCGCACAGCTGCTTCAGATAAACCGAGGCCGTCTGGCGTTTCGCGATGCCGGCGTCGACCAGGTTGCCGATACGGCAGTACGGCTGCTTGAACAGGGTCTCGACCAGCTCCCAGGTGTAGATCTTCGGCAATTCCCGCTGCACGAACTGGCTGGTGTGTTGCATCAGCTCGCGGATGGCCTTGATCTTGTCCGTCGTCCAGACGCAGGTTTCCTCGACGCCTTCGAGCATGAACATGATCCACGGCCCCCAGGCCTGCTTTTCGGTCACGTCCGACAGCAGCGTGTAGTAGTCGCGTTTGTGATCGATGATGTGGCGTGACAGGTACAGGATCGGCGAGTCGAGCAGACCCTGTTCGACCAAAAACAGGATGTTGATGATGCGACCGGTGCGGCCGTTGCCGTCCGAAAACGGGTGAATGGCCTCGAACTGGTAGTGCTGGACGGCCATGCGTACCAGCGGGTCGAGCTCGGTGCTCTCGTGCATGAAGTCGGCCCAGTTGTCGAGCATCTTCTGCAGGCGTTTTTGCCCGACCGGCGGCGTGTAGATCACCTTGCCGGTCTTGCGGTTGGTCAGGCGCGTTCCAGAATCGTGTCGAATATCCAGCTCCAAGTCTTTAATAGTGCTACAAATTTGTATGGCCATATCCGTGGTCAGCATGCGTCGGCGCACCATCTTGGTGCCCTCGAACAGCGCCGCCCGGTAGCGCAATGCCTCCTTGGTCGCGGCATCCGCACGGTCCTCGGCAATGTCGACGAATTCGAACAGCTTGTCGGTGGTCGTGACGATGTTCTCGATCTCGGAACTCGCACGCGCCTCGAGCAGGGGCAGCGCGTTGACCAGCACGGCCGCGTTCGGGATCAGTTCGGCCGCCTGCTTGAGCTCCGCCAGCGCGACTCGTGCTTCGATGCATTTCTTCAGGATTTCGGTGGTTTCCACCTGGTCCGCGGGCGGCGGCAGCAGAGGCAGGTCATTGAACGGCTGTTCGGGGTCGAACTTCGGCATCTCGGGGCTCCCTCGCGGTGACCTGTCGATGGCGTCGACAGGTTGCCCGGACGTGTCGAAATTTACGCGCTTTATCGACAGGTCCCGGTAACGTGTCGATACTTTCGACAGGACGGTCAAACGTGTCGAAATTATCGTGTTTTTTCGACACGTCGCGAGTATATGTCGATGCCGTCGACGAAAAGCGTGATCGAGGTCCGAGCTTGCACACGCGGCCGCCGGTGTCAGGAAAATCTCATATAAAACAAATAGTTATATTATAAACTCGGGCGCCAGCGGGCACCCGGGAGGCCACTGTCCCGGATTATGACAAATACCCTCGATTTACGGCCCGTTCGCGTAGTCGACAGCGAAGCCGACCAGCGCCCGCACGCCGGTGACCAGGGCTGCCTCGTCGGCGTCGAAAAACGGCGAATGATTGGCCGGCCGGTCGGCCATCGGCACCGACGGGTCCGCGACGCCGAGCATCAGGAACAGTCCCGGCATGTGCTGCTGGTAGAAGGAATAGTCCTCGGCGCCGGTGATCAGCCGGCCTTCCTGAACGTTATCGGCACCGGCGGCCCACTCGAGCGTCGGCAGCATCCTGCGCAGCAGCTCCGGGTCATTGCCCGTCACCGGCGCATAGCCCTCGATGACGACGTTTGCGGTAGCACCGTTCGCCTCCGCAATCGCCGTGACGGTCTGGCGCAGCTTCGCGTGCAGCGCCTCGCGCACGCCGACGTCGAAGGTACGGATCGTCCCGTGCATCTCCACCTCGTCAGGAATGATGTTGCCGCGCACGCCGCCGTGGATACTGCCGATCGTGATCACCGCGGGGCCGCGGGTAATGTCCAGGTGGCGGCCGGTGATGCCCTGCAGCGCCGTCGTGACCTGCGCGGCGACATAGATCGGGTCCACGCCGCGCCACGGTGAGGAGCCGTGCGTCTGGCGCCCGACAATATTGATTTGCAGCCCGTCAGCCGCCGCCATGAAGCTGCCGCTGCGATAGGTCAGCGTGCCGGTGTCGTTCGGCCAGACGTGCAGGCCCAGGATTGCTTCCGGCGGGTTCGGACCGTCCAGGAGGCCTTCCTTGATCATCAATGCGGCGCCGCCTTCTTCGCCGGAGGGCGCGCCTTCCTCGGCGGGCTGGAAAATGAACATGACCGTGCCGGCCAGCCGCTCGCGGTGCCTGGCGAGGACCTCCGCCGCGCCCATCAGCATCGCGACGTGGTTGTCGTGGCCGCAGGCATGCATAACCGGTACGTCCTGGCCGTTGAACTCGCCGCGCGCCGTCGACGCGAACGGCAGGCCCGTCTGCTCGAGCACCGGCAGGCCGTCCATGTCCGCACGCAGGGCGATCACCGGGCCGGGCTGCCCGCCGACCAGCGTGCCGACGACCCCGGTGTGCGCTATGCCGGTCCGCACCTCGTCGAAGCCCAGCGCCTCAAGGTGCGCCGCCACCAGCGCCGCGGTGCGAAACTCGCGATTCGACAGCTCGGGATGCTGGTGTATGTCGCGCCGCCACGCGACCAGCTTCGGCTCGATGTCGGCAATCGCGTGGGCGAACACGCGCTTGTCCTGCTGCGCCGCCGCCGGATGGGCGAAAACGAGGCTGGACAGGATCAGGATGGCGGCTTTTTTCATGGCGGGCTCTTGCTGGCTCGTGTTTGGGCGAGGGTAT
>CALKYK010000089.1 GCA_938003715.1 uncultured Gammaproteobacteria bacterium | reverse complement strand
CGTAGCGTTTTTCGACGCCGCCGACGGTCAGCAACAGTTCGCCCTCGGTGATGATGCCGACGTTCTCGGTCGGGTGCGTATGCGGCTCGATGTTCGTGCCAGCGGGATAGGACGCGAACAGCACGTCGCAGTCGCCGGCGGCCAGCCGGTAGGCGTCGAACGGCCCGTCGAACTCGGGCAGGTTGCGGATCAGGTCGGGGAAATGCGGTTTGCTCATCGGCGGTACTCCCTCGCGCAGCCGCCACCCTAAGGCGTCGGCCGGGAATCTGCAATCCCGGTTATCCGCAGTCTCCGGCGCGCCGTGTATGCTTGCCGTTTTCGACGATTGCGCACGCATGTCGCTGATCCGCTTCGAGGAAGTGTCGCTGACCTTCGGCGACCAGAAGATCCTGGTCGAGGCCGACCTGGCCCTCGAGCCGGGCGAGCGCGTGTGCCTGATCGGCCGCAACGGCGCCGGCAAGTCGACGACGCTGAAGCTGATCACGGGTAAACTGGACCCGGATAGCGGCGAGATCGTGCGCTCGACCGGCCTCGTCGTCAGCCAGCTCGAGCAGTCGCTGCCGGTCGAGAACGACCTGCCGGTGCGCGACGTCGTACGCGAGGGGCTCACGGCCATCCAGGCGCTGCTAGACGAGTACCACGCGCGCTCACGCGAGGCGCGCAGCCGCGAAGCGCTGCGTGAACTGGAGGAACTGCACGCCCGCATCGACGCCCACGGCGGCTGGCACATCGAGCAGCGCGTCGCCGCCACGATTTCCGATCTCGAGCTGCCGACCGACAAGCGCATGAGCGAACTGTCGGGCGGCTGGCGCCGTCGCGTAGCACTGGCGCGGGCGCTGGTGCAGAAGCCCGACCTGCTGCTGCTCGACGAACCCACCAACCATCTCGACATTGCGACCATCGAGTGGCTCGAGTCCGTCGTGCGTTCCTACGCCGGTTCGGTGCTCTTCATCACCCACGACCGCGCATTCCTGCAGCGGCTTGCCACGCGCATCGTCGAGATCGACCGCGGCAAGCTCGCGAGCTGGCCCGGCGATTTCAAAAACTACCTGCGCCGCAAGCAGGAGGCGCTGGAAGCGGAGGACCGGGCGAACGAACGATTCGACAAAAAACTGGAAGAAGAGGAAATCTGGATCCGGCAGGGCATCAAGGCGCGGCGCACACGCAACGAAGGACGCGTGCGCGCGCTCGAGAAGATGCGCGAGGAGCGCGCGCAGCGCGTCAGTCGCGAGCCGGGCGCACGCATCTACATCGAGGAGGCCGAGCAGTCCGGCCGCAAGGTCATCCGGGCGAAAAACGTGTGCTACCGCTACGGGGATCAGCCGCTGATCGAGAATTTCTCGATCAAGATCATGCGCGGCGACCGCATCGGCATTCTCGGCAATAACGGCGTTGGCAAGACCACGCTCCTGCGCCTGCTGCTGGGCGACCTCGAGCCGCAGCAGGGCACGATCAAACACGGCACGAATCTCGAAATCGGCTATTTCGACCAGCTGCGCGAGACGCTCGACCCGGAGCGGTCCGTCGCAGACAACGTCGGCGAAGGCAGGACCTACATCAAGCTGAACGGCAAGGACCGGCACATCGTAGGCTACTTGAAGGGCTTCCTGTTCAGCCCGAAGCGGTCGATCACGCCAGTCAAGGCGCTATCCGGGGGCGAGCGCAACCGCGTCATCCTCGCCAAGCTCTTTACGCGCCCGGCCAACCTGCTGGTGCTCGACGAGCCGACGAACGACCTCGACATGGAGACGCTGGAGGTCCTCGAAGCGCGGCTGACGGAATTCAGCGGCACGCTGCTCGTCGTCAGTCACGACCGGCAATTCCTCGACAACGTCGTCACGAGCTGCATCGTGTTCGAGGAAGGCGGGCGCCTGCAGGAGTACGTCGGCGGCTATTCGGACTGGCTGCGCCACGGCCGCACACTTGCCGAGCACGACCGGCCGGTCGAAACCGCAGCGAAACACCGGGATGCGGACGCGGATGCCGCCACGCCGGCCCCGCGCAAGCTCAGCTACCACGAGCAGCGCGAACTGGAAGCGCTGCCGGCGTCGATCGATGCGCTCGAATCGGAACTCGAATCGATTGAGGCGCAGATCTCCGCGCCCGGTTTCTACGCGCAGGAGCACACGCAGACCGGGCCCGTGCTCGAGCGGTTCGAGGCCGTCCAGGCCGAACTCGACGCCGCCCTCGAGCGCTGGACCGCGCTTGAGGACCGCGAGCGCCGGTACCGGGAGAGCCGGCCCGGCTAAGGGTCAGAACAGCAGTTCGACCAGGAACGCCGCCTGGCAGAAAAATCCCACGGCGAAGGCGAGCGTGCGCACCCACGGCACGGCGAACGTGTACGCGAGCACGTGCACGACGCGCGCCCAGAGATAGATCTGCGCGGCCATGACCGTCGTGTCGCTGCTGACGCCGGCCGCGTTTGCGACGAGCACCAGCGCGGCGAACACGACGAGGTTTTCGACCGCGTTGTAGTGCGCCGCTTTCATCTTCTGTGCCCACGGTGCGAGCGGCGCCGGGTTGTCGGGATAGCCGACGGCATTGACCAGGCCGCGCACGGCAATCGTATTGAGTATGTAGGGTACCCACATTACCGCGGTAAGTGCGGTCACCCAGGTCAGGCTGATCAGTTCACTCGTCATTACATGTTCCTCCCCAGTTGACGGAGTCTCTTGTTATTCGTCCCAGGTATTCGCCCGTTCGGCGAAGTCGGCGCTGACGACGGGCACGACGCAAAAGCGCTGCCCGGTCGGTGCTTCCATGACGATCCATCGCTCGATCGCGGCGATGCGCTTCGCGCCGAGCTTTTCCAGCCGCCGCGCTTCCGCCTCGATGTCGTCCGATTCGATATCGATGTGCACCCGGCTCGGGTGATCGACTTTCTGCACCTCGACGTACGGGTCGTCCTTCGGCGTATCGAGCTCGACGTAAATGCTCCTGGCAAGATCCGCGGCGTGCTTCGGCGGCGCGCCGAGCGCCGTACCCCAGAACGCCGCGGCAGCATCGAGGTCGTCGGTATCGCAGTCGATGATGAACCCGGCCAACCTGCTCTTGTGCATGGGCTAATTCCCCGCTTCGTTGTCTTCGCGCAACTCACCCTTTCGCGGCAGGCACTTTGCGAGCACCGCCGCGCCCAGTCCGGCCGACAGCAGCGAGCCGGCGATGATGCCGACCCGCTCGTCGAACAGGAACTTGACGTCGAGCCCGCCTCTTTCGAACGCCAGCGAACCGATAAACAGGCTCATCGTGAAGCCGACACCGCACAATACGCAGATGCCGTACAGGCTGCCCCAGGTCGCCCCTTCCGGCAGCCTGGCCAGGCCCAGCTTCACGGTCAGCCCGCTGAAACCGAACACGCCGCCCTGCTTGCCGATGAACAGGCCTGCGGCGATGCCGATCGGCACCGGATGCAGCAGGACGTCGACGCCCATGCCGGTGAGCGATACGCCGGAGTTGGCGAACGCGAACACGGGTAGGATGAGGAACGCGCCCAGGTGATGAAGGTCGGCCTCCAGTTCGCGCAGCGGCGAGCGCCCGGGCTCTCGCGGATCGTCCATCGGGATGAACGCGGCGAGCACGACGCCGGCCAGCGTGGCATGCACGCCGGACTTGAGCACGGCCACCCACATGATGAGCCCGGTCCACAGGTACGGCGACACGTCCGCCACACCGCGGCGGTTCATGATCGCGAGCACCGCGATGCAGGCGCCGGCCGTCAGCAGCGCGGTGCCCGAAAGGTCGCCCGAATAAAACAGCGCGATAATCACCACCGCGGCGATGTCGTCGAAGATTGCGATCGTGATCAGGAATACCTTCAGCGCTGCCGGGACCCGGGTGCTGAACAGCATCAGGATGCCGAGCGCGAACGCGATGTCGGTGGCCGCAGGAATGGCCCAGCCCTGCATCGCCGTCGGCTCGCCGTGGTTCAGGGCGACGTAGATTCCGACCGGCACCACGATACCGCCAAGCGCGCCGGCGGCCGGGAGCGCGATGCTGCTCGCATCGGACAGTTCGCCGCTGCGGATCTCCCGTTTCAGTTCCATGCCGACGAGGAAGAAGAAGATCGCCATCAGGCCATCGTTGATCCACAGGATCAGCGGCTTCGCGATCTGCAGCGCGCCGACGCGGACCTCGACCGGCGTGTCGATGAGCAGGTCGTACCACGGCGAGAGCGGCGAGTTCGCCACGACCAAAGCGAGCGCCGCCGCGGCTATCAGCAGCAGGCCGCTCGCCGACTCGAGGCGCAGGAATTCCTTGATCGTTGCTTGCACGCGTTCCGAGTCTCCCTAGCCCTGCGTTTCTTCGAAGTAGCGGTCGTAGGCGCGGTGCAGTACTTCCGGCGGAATCTCGATGATCTCGGCGGCGCTGCGCAGCTTTGCCATTTCGTCGGCGTCGCGGTTGCCGTCGGCGGCGACGACCTTCAGCATCATTACCGCGAATTCCTCTTTTTCCTGCAGGCTCAGCACCTTGGAGATATCGGTCAGCAACGCCTCGAAGGCCGGGTTCTCGGCGTAGTCTTCCATCGACTGTGTCAGCAGTGACAGCGACTCCGCATTGCCGATGCCGAACTGTTCGTGCATCAGGTCGAGCATCTGCGCCGTTTCCTGCCCGGAAATCGTGCCGTCTCCCTTCGCCACGTAGACGAGCAGCGCGGCGGCCAGGTATTTCGCGTCGTAGTCACTGACGTTGTTGTCGTTGTCGTTTGCGATTTGCCCGTCCTCTGTCAGTGGCGGCCGACGTGTTCGGCGCCGATGTGGGCGATATTCGGCACGCCGAACGCACGCATCGCGACCTCGAGTTCGTCCGTCAGGATATCCAGCGCGCGCTCGACACCCGCCTGGCCGAACGCGCCCAGGCCCCAGACGTAAGGGCGCCCGATCATGATGGCATCCGCGCCGAGCGCGAGCGTCGTGAAGATGTCGGTGCCACGGCGGATGCCGCTGTCCATCAGCAGCGTCGTCCGGCCGCTCGCGACCGGCGCGACTTCCGCCAGGCTGTCGATGGCGCCGCGGCCGCTTTCTTCGCCGCGCCCGCCGTGGTTCGAGACGATGATCCCGTCGACGCCGTGTTCCAGGCACAGCGCCGCATCCTCGGCGGTCACGAT
>CALKYK010000088.1 GCA_938003715.1 uncultured Gammaproteobacteria bacterium | reverse complement strand
CATCTGTCACCGCGGTTAGAGGAAAAAATAGCCGGCTATTTGCTGTGCGTGTCGCAGAGCTGATGTAGAGATCGATGCCTCCCTCGAAAAATGGCGCGCACGTTTCCCATGGGCCGTGCAGCACATGTAGTCAGGCTCTTAGTCTGGCTCTCGAAATTCCGTTTCCAGTCCTTTGGTTGCGTTTGTGGCACCGTATGTGCCTGAAACTCCTGCTCACTCCCTAGAACGGGCATGCAAATTCGGCGTCATAGATTCCAGTTTTCGAGATTGAAAAACTGTGAAATGCTCGCTCTGCGGCCAAGCGGTTCTGAGCAATAGATGTTGAAGAGTATGGCGCGATGTCGGCGTCGCAGCGAATTGGTGCCCGCCGTTTCCGCGTCCCTCAGAAAATATAAGTGCTGGAGTGGGAGGCCCTGTAAATCCGCATGAGTAAGCGTATTGGTGAACCTGCGATTGAATTGTCAGTTGGAGTCAATATCCGGCGTTATCGGTCCGCCGAAGGCTTGACTTTGAAAGAACTTTCCGAACGAAGCGGTGTCTCAATCGCCACGATTAGCAAGATCGAGAATGGCAAGATTTCTGGCGGATTCGAAACTATTTACAAGATTGCCCGCGGACTTGGCGTGCTCGTCACCGAAATTATCATCGACAATGCGGGGGGAAAAGAGTCCCTGGTCGTCCACCGTCGGGACAAGGCTGATGTCCATGAAACAAAACTGTACGACTACTACCCGCAGGCGTTCCGGAAGGCAGGGGCACTCAATCCCTACGTCATGGTAGTCCATACGCGCGAGCGGCCCGATCCGCGCGATTGGTCGATTCACGACGGGGAGGAAGTCGTTCTGGTTCTGTCAGGGGCAATCTACTTGCATCGGGAGCGAGCCGAGCCTGTGCGCCTCAACACCGGCGACAGTGCATGTTTTGAGTCCGGCCGCAGGCACTGTTTTACGACTGTGAGCGAACGGCCGGCACGAATTCTGTCGGTGTCCACGCGCGGCCCATACACCCGCACGGCGGGCCGCTTGACGTACTCCGGAAGGTAATTTTCAGTTTTGAAAATTTGTGCTCTTGAGCTAGCGTAGTAAAGGGTGTGATGGCGGAACTGCAACTCAGTGTTGAGTTCTAGGGCATTTGATCCGACTGACGCACTTGCCCGTCGGCCATCATAGGTATTCGTCCAATCCGTCGATGTCCTTGCATGTGCGGGAGGTCGGATTGTGCAGAAGGAGATTCAGGCAGTCTGTGACACTTGAATACTTGTTTCGAACTGGGCGCCAATGTCTGGCGAAACACAATAGGAGGAGGCAATGATCTCAAAAATGACCGCCCTTTTAGGCACGAGCTTCGCGGCGTTACTGCTCGCGACGCCGGCCCATGCGGCAAGTGACGAAATTCTTATTGGAGGCGCATTGAGTTTGACTGGCGTTCAGGCGCCGCTCGATACCCCGGGGTTCAACGGCGCTCAGGTTGCCGTGAAGGCTTTGAACGATGCCGGTGGATTACTCGGGAAAAAGGTCAAGTTCGTGACCATCGACGGGAAGTCATGCCCGGTTGCCTGCGGCAATGTCGCGGTCGAGTTGAGCGACAAGGGGGCTGAGCTGATCGTTGCGCCCTGCGATTTCGACTTCGGTGGCCCCGCCAGCCGGGAAGCGCAATCGGCCGGCCTGGTCGGTATCTCGACCTGTGCATCGGATCCACTGTATAGCTCCTGGTCGCTGGGCGATAAGCAGTTCACGCTGTCGATGTGGAACACCACCATGGGCGCGACGGCGGCTGACTACGCCTTCAAGGAACGAGGCTGGAAAACCGCCTACGTGGTCACCGACCAGTTCATCGCTTATACGAAATCACTGTCGAAGTACTTCGTCGAGCACTTCAAGACAATAGGTGGCGAGGTCATTCTGGAAGACACCTATACGAACGGAGACAACGATTTCTCCGCGCAGTTGGCCCGCCTTCAGGCGCTGGGCAAAAAGCCTGACGTTATCTTTATCTCGTCCTATGGCACCGATATTGCCGTGATGATTCGAGCCCTGCGTGAGGTCGGCTATAACGCACCGGTCCTCGGCGGCGACTCCTATGACGATCCGGCGATCCATGAAGCGCTGGGTGCGAAACTGGGGAACGAAATCTATTTCGTGACCCACACCTGGATGGGCCCCGAGGCGCACCCGGACATGCCCAAGTTTATAGAACTCTATAAGGACATGTTCGGCGCAGATCCCGACACATCCTTCGTAGCCACCGGCTGGGACACGATCATGCTGATGGCGGAGGCCGTGAAGATGGCGGGCACGACCGAGGGTGCGGCGGTGGCCAAGGCGCTCGAAACCGGTGAGTTCAAGCTGCTGACCGGCGATCTGTCTTACAAGGACGCCGACGGCGGTCATGCGCCGGACAAAGCAGCCGTACTTGTCGAACTAAAAGGCGGCAAGCCGAGCTTCCTCGGATGGCGCCGTCCGAAAAGCATACCCAATCCATAATGATCTCGAATGCGCCGGGGCGACAACGCCCCGGCGTCTTCTTTAGTCACGATATCCTATGACGGACGGTTCGCTGCAAACCATCGACGTGTCGGTCGAATTCTCGGGCCTGCGCGCCCTAGATGATGTCTCTATATCGATTGCGCCCGGGGAGATCCTTGGCCTAATCGGCCCCAACGGCTCCGGCAAGACGACCCTGGTCAATGCGATTACCGGCCAGGTCCCGATCGTTTCCGGTAAGGTCGTTTGTGGGACCGTCGATATCACCGGCTGCTCGCCACGCGACGTATCTTTATACGGGATCGCGCGCTCGTTCCAAGTTGTGCGGCTTTTCAACAACTTAACAGTGGCCGAAAATGTAGAAACGGCGGCCCTGGCACATGGACGAAGTCGCCCTGCGGCCCGCAACAAAGCCCGCAGTTTACTCGCCGAATTCGGCCTGGAGTCGCGCGCCGACGACTTGGCAGTCGGCCTCAGCTATGGCGACAAGCGACGTGTCGAAATCTCGCGCGCGCTGGCGGCCGATCCGAAATTTCTTCTGCTCGATGAACCGGCCGCCGGTATGAACGATGCCGAAACGACGGCGCTCCTCTCCATCCTTGAGGAGCTGCCCCGTAGCATCGGCCTCGGACTCCTCATTATCGACCATGACATGAGCTTGATAATGCGGCTCTGCGACCGGCTGCAGGTGCTTGCCTCGGGCCGAACCATTGCCGAGGGCGACAAAGATAGCGTCCGATCGAATCCCTTGGTGATCGAGGCCTATCTGGGCACCGGTGCGGAGGCCGCGCGTGCTTGAGATATCGGGCCTTCAAGTTGCCTATGGCGCCGTCCGCGCAGTGCGCGATGTCTCGCTGAATATTGCGGAAGGCGACCTCGTGGCATTGCTCGGCGCGAATGGGGCGGGGAAATCTTCGACTCTAATGTGCGTGGCAGGCGCCTTGCCGGCCGCCGCCGCGTAGAGCGGGGCGTCGAAGCTGATAGGTGCCCGGCTACATAGCTGCGCCGCGGGCGGGACGGTGATCGTCGCACTGACCTGCAGTTCGGGAAAATAATTCGCGGCCTGGCCGGACAGATTGATCCAGGACATGCCCGGGCGCACGCCCGCGTTCTCCGAGATGCGTTTCCAAGTGTAGCGTCGCTGGTCGGTCCGCGAGCGCAGCCCGATGACGCCGATTGCGCCCCGGTTGACCGCTTCGGTCGCCTTCGTGAGCGTTGACGAGTAATACGCACGCTCGTTGTGCGGAAAGGTGTCCGGCGCGCCGCCGAAAATCGCGAGAATCTTGCCCTCGACGTCGATGCCGTCGTAGTCCGAGTAGCCCATCTCCGGTGCGTGAATGCCGAAACCGGCGAAGACGACCTCCGCCGTAACCGTCGTCTCGGGCCTCACGACGTCGCCGCCCATCACGAAGTCTTCCTTCCATCGCTGCGCTTTTTCCACGCCGTCCTGGTGAAAGACGACCGTCGCCGACTGCGGGTCGATGCGACGCGCGAGCATCGGAACTTCCTGGTACCAACCACCGTCTTCGCCGCCGGGTTCGAGCCCGATCGCCGCAAACTGTTCGGCGATATACGCGGCCGCCCGCTCGTACTCCGGCGTGCCGGTCATGCGCCCTTTCATTTCATCGGATGCGAGGTATCGCAGATGCGCCTCGGTCGCCTCGCGGCCGATGGCTTCGAGACCGGCATCCAGCGACGACGCCGCGACCGGCGCCGAGCCGGTCACGTCGTCCGTTGATACGGAATTCTCTCGACTGCATCCGTCGATCAGCACGAGCGCAAGGAGAATTGGCAGTATCGTTCTTGTTGTCGGCATCGTTCGCTTCCGGGCCGTGATTCAGGCGGCGCATGATAGCAGCAATCAGGGCGCTGCGACGTTTGCCTGTTGCGCGCAGAAACGTCTTGCGAATCGGGGTATTCTTGAGCATCCCGTAACCTTGGCGACGCGTGCGCTGCGAATTCGCCGCAGCGTCGATTCCGTCGCACCGAATCCCGGAGATAGCGATGAAACGATTTCCAGGCGTGGTCAGCATTCCTGCCATCCTGCTGGCCGCGGTCACCGCGCGGGCGGAACCCGAACTCAAGGGCAGCCCGGAAGAATTGCGCCAGTTTCTGCATCCGATCGAGCACACGGTGACCCTTACCGGCCGGCACGAGGAAACTGCCTACACGGACAAGGCCAATGTCAGCCTCGTTATTCGCACCGAGCGCGATGCGCTTGCGGTCGCGATTGCGGCCAATACGGAAACCCGTGGCCAGGTCACAACGCGCCTGCTCGATGCCGGAGTGCCTGCCGAGGCCATCAGGTCATCGAAGTTCTCGACGTCGCCCCAGTTCGGCTGGTTCGGTAACCGGCCCAGGAGCTTCGAAGTCGTGAACCGCATGACGGTCGGCATCACGGACGAAGCACATCTCGAACTGCTTGCGACGCTCATCGACGCCAACGACGAAATCTCGCTGGACGGGATGACGTTCGAGCATACGACGAAAAAACAGGCAGAAGCCGCTGTCAGGCAGGCTGCACTCGACGATGCAATTGCGCAAAAACAGAAATACGAATCAGCGCTCGGCATCGAACTGTTGCCGGTCAACTTCAGCGAGCAGCCGATGTATCCGCGTGCTCGCGCCGCAGCAGGAATGCAGATGGAGGAGATCGTCGTCACTGCGCAGAGGATGTCGGATCGCGCAGCGCCGTCTACACCGATGCCGCCGCCCACGTTCGATGAAATACGCTACGAGGCTATCGTTTACGTGACGTTCCAGGTCGTCAGGCAGTAGCGAACGTCAGCGCAGCGCGCCATCCAGTATCCACTGGCGAATCTCGGCGATATCTGCCGGGTCCAGCGGCTGTCCGCCGAGCGGCATCTGCGCACCCGCGTTCCCTTCCAGTTTCTGGATCAGGTAGCTCCCATCCGGATCGTTCGGCGCCACGCGCAGGATCGCTGCGTTGCCGGTGCTCGCGACACCGACCAGCGAGGCGAAGCTCGCATCGGCATCGGACAGGTTCAATCCGCCACCGGCAAATGTCGGGCTGCCGTGGCAGTTCGAACTTGCGCAGGTCGGGGTGAAAATCACGGCCTGTATCTGGTCGAGCGTCGGGCCGAGCGTAACCGGCGTGGCTACCGTGAACTGGGCGATGAAATCCCCGCCGGCCATGTCGTCGCCGGACGGGAAGTTACCGAAGAATTCGCCGTCGAGCGCGTTCGCATCGAGATCCATGACGACCGAAGCCCCGTCGCCGAAAATCGTTACCCGGTAGGTGTCGTCAGCGAGATTGACGCCGGTCAGGTCGAATACCGCACTCTGCGGATTTGCCTGCGGTACGGAGATCGACGTTGCGGCAATCAGCACGTCGTTGCCGTTGCCGAAAATCGCGTCGCCGCCGCTGCCGGTCAACGTATACGTCGTCGCATTGACGGTCGACGGATCGAGCGGTCGGTCGAAGCCGGCCAGGATCTGCGCCGGGCCGGCGCTCAGGCTGGCACCCGGCATCGGCGACAGCGAAGTCACCTTGACCGGTGACGAGGCCGGCGCGCGATCGTCGATTGCGCCGTCCGTGATCCACTGGCGAATCGTGTCGATGTCGGCCTGTGCCATCGGATTGCCGGGGGGCATCTGCTGCCCGGACGAGGCCGTGCCCTCGAGTTTCTGGATCAGGTAACTGTTGTCGGGATCACCGGGCGTCACCCGGTCGAAGTTCGCGTCCTGGTTGCTCGCGACACCGACCAGTTCCATATAGCTGTTCGCCTCTTCGAGATTCAGGCCGCCCGACGGTGCGCCACCGGAATGGCAGCCGACTGCGCAGTTCGGCGTGAAAACGCTGGCCTGGATTTCCGAGTAGTTCGGGCCGGCGGCGGTGGCGGCGGAGGTGGTGGCGGTGGCGGCGGCGGGGATACCGGCGGCGGTGGCGGTGAATTCGAGTTGAAGCGGTTCACCGCGTCGTCGAAGGTCTCGACTTCGCAACCGGCCAGGGCCGCCGTCACGGCGATGGCACTGATCAGCAGTCGTACGATGCGCATAGTCATCCCTGGCCCGTTAACCTTGAAGCCGTCCGCCGCGGCCTCGAGCGAAATATCGATCGATGGTAGCCATTCGCTGCCGCCAAAACGCGACCGAGGTCACAGTCCCGGGCCTGGCCCCGTATCCGCCCGCATTCTGATCCATAACTCCCTGATTCCGATCCGGAATGTAGGCATTTGGCGACAGCCTTTGCTACCGTTGCTGGCGTGCCTGGGGGCGATCGGCGACAGCTTCGAACGGGCGCCCTGGTGTCGGGTCGAATACCGATGGCGAAGGGAAAGCAG
>CALKYK010000087.1 GCA_938003715.1 uncultured Gammaproteobacteria bacterium | reverse complement strand
CAGAGGCCGTTCGCGGTCCCGATCGGGAATTATGGTGAATCGTCGCGGCGCGCCCGGATCGCTGGGATATCCTTAGTTGTGCACACAATAAACGCCCAAAATCGCCCCGGGATTCGGTCGCGGCGAACGTCAAAAGAGCGGGCAATAATAACAAATGATCTTTTCACGGCATCATTTGTGCATCCACCGGAAAGGGACGGGCGAACCTTGCGACGATCACGCTTACTCGCAGCCTCTGCCGGGGGGGCCCCGCCCGCGGAGCATCGATGACGCCGAACGCCATCATTCTGCTGCTCGCTGCTGCGGTCGCCATCGAACTGGTCGCACTGTGGCTCCTGTGGCAGAGGTTGAGGCGCCATGAAGCACGCGTACGCAGTCTGAACGAGGAACTCGTGGCCGTGTCGGCGGACGCGGCAATGGGGCGCCGCCTGCCGGCGAAGGGCGACGGCGAGATCGACAATCTTGCCCGCACCGTCAATCGTCTGTTCGATGCCATCGGGGAACGCGACGAGGAGATACACGACCGCTACCGGCTGTTCATCGACTTCGCAAGGACGCTTCCCGAAGTCGTGCTCGTGCACGACGAGCGCATTCTGCTCGCGAACGAGAGCGCCGCGAACCTGACGGCGTCGCAGCTCGACGGTCGCGACGCCGCCGACCTGGTCAAGGCCGCTTACCGTGCGCTTTTCCGCAAGACCACCACGAAGCACCTGGCCGGCGAGAACGCCCCGAAACGGCTCGAGATCCAGCTCATCAACGGTGACAACACCGGCCTGTGGGTGGAGGCGCAGAGTACGCCGATCGAGTTCCGCGGCCAGAAAGCGGTGCTGACAATCGCTCGCGACGTCAGCTACCGCAAGAACCTCGAAGTGACGCTGTCACGCAGCAAGCGCCAGGCGCAGTACACGCTCGAATCGATCTCGGAAGGCGTCATCACGACCGACAACCAGGGCCGCATCGACTACATGAATCACGCCGCCGAGTCGATGACCGGCGCGAACCGCGACGATGCGTCCGGCCACAAGACGGGCGAGCTGTTTACGCTGATCGACGAGACCGACCGCCGCACACTCGGCGACCCGGTAGAGCGCTGCCTTTCAGTGCGGCGGCGCGTGAACATGGGCCGCCGGGCACTGCTCGTCAGCCGCGACGGCAAGCACGAGCACTCGGTCGAGATCACCGCGTCGCCGATCAAGGGGCCCGGGAACAGCATCTCCGGTACCGTCGTCGTCATCCACGACGTCAGCGAGATCCGCGGCCTGACACGACAGATGAGCTACCAGGCGGCACACGATGCACTGAGCGGCCTGCCCAATCGCCGAGACGACGAGCGACGCCTCCACGAGGCCATGGACTCCGCGCATGCCGAGGAAGCGACGCACATCCTCTGCTACATGGACCTCGACCGCTTCAAGGCGGTCAACGACAGTTGCGGTCACATCGCCGGCGACAACATGCTGCGGGAGGTGGCGACGCTCATCAAGGACCAGGTGCGCGACTCCGACTTCGTCGCGCGCCTGGGCGGCGACGAGTTCGGCACGCTCCTGATGGGCTGCCCGCTCGAGAAAGCGCAGCAGATCGGCTCCGACATCTGCAACGCGGTGGCCGACTATCGCTTCGTCTGGAAAGACAAGATTTTCAATATCGGCATTTCGATCGGGCTGGTCGAGATCAGCCACGCGAGCGGCTCCCTGCAGGACGTCATGGCCGCCGCAGACTCGGCGTGCTACGTCGCGAAGCAGCGCGGGCGCGGCCAGGTGCACGTTTACTCCGCGCGTGACGAAGCCGTTGCACGCGAACGCGGCGACATCGAGTGGCTGCGGCAGCTGCAGGACGCGCTGCACGAAAATCGTTTCGAACTCGCCACGCAGCCAATCATTGCGACCGGCAGCGGCGGCGCCAGCGGGCCGGCCCTGGAAGTGCTGATTCGCATGCCCGACGATCGCGGCCGTTACGGCAACTCCGCCGACTTCCTGCGCTCGGCCGAGCGCTACCAGCTGATGCCGCAGATCGACCGCTGGGTCGTCAATGCCGTCCTCGCCGCGGTCAACGCCGGCGAGATCCGGCTCCCATCGAATCGCAGCTGTGCGATCAACATTTCCGGGCAGACGCTAGGCGACGAGGAGTTCCTGGCGTTCGTCGTGGAAGCCCTGGATCACAGCGGCGTCGCACCCGAAAGCATTTGTTTCGAAGTGACCGAGAGCGCGGTCTCGACCAACGTGCAGCATGCGCAGCGCTTCATCGAGGTCCTGCACGGCATCGGCTGCGAGTTCGCACTGGACGATTTCGGCAGCGGACTCGGCGCGTTCTCGAGCCTGAAGCACCTGCCGATCGATTACCTGAAGATCGATGGCACCTACACGCGAAACCTGAGCTCGGACCAGGTCAACCAGGAAATGGTGGCCGCAATGATCAAGCTCGCGCGAACGATGCAGTTTCGTGTCGTTGCCGAGCAGGTCGAGGAGCAGGAGGATTTCGACTGGCTGCGCGACGTCGGCGTCGATTTCGTGCAGGGCAACTTCGTCGAGGCGCCGGCGACCCTCGGCACCCTGTCACCCAGCGGAACGTATCGTATCCTTAATGCCTGACGGTCCGGCGCACGGCCATGCTGTACGCGGCATACGGTTCCAACCTGCATCCCATCCGCCTCGGCCGGCGGCTCGTCGCGCCGCGCCTTGTCGGCACCGCGTTCGTCGAGGGGCGGGCGGTGAAGTTTCACAAGCGCAGCCGCATCGACGGCTCCGGCAAAGGCAACCTGGCCGGGCAGGGTGACGGTACGTGGCTCGCCATCTTCGAGCTCGACGCCGCGGATTTCGGGCGCCTCGACCGCATCGAGGGCGTCGGCCTCGGCTACGATCGCGTGGTGCTCGAGGTGCCGGGCTATGCCGGCTGCATGACCTACGTCGCGCAACCCGACTACGTAGACGACGCGCTCCGGCCGTACGACTGGTACCTCGAGCTCGTGCTCGCCGGGTGCCGCTACCACCGCTTCCCGGCGCACTACGTCGAATCACTGGCTGCGGTGCCGTCGACTGCCGATGCGGACCGGCAGCGCGCGGCACAGAACTTCACGCTCCTCGAGTCGATGCGCACGGCATGAAAAAAGCCGCAGGACACAGGGCCCTGCGGCTTCGATTTCCTGCTGCCGGCCAGGATCAGGCGAGCAGCGGCACCATCAGCAGCGCGACGATGTTGATGATCTTGATCAGCGGGTTGATGGCGGGGCCGGCCGTATCCTTGTACGGGTCGCCGACCGTGTCGCCGGTAACCGCAGCCTTGTGCGCATCGGAACCCTTGCCACCGAAGTTGCCGTCCTCGATGTATTTCTTCGCGTTGTCCCAGGCGCCGCCGCCGGCCGTCATCGAGATCGCGACGAACAGCCCGGTGACGATCGTACCGAGCAGCAGTCCGCCGAGCGCGACGGGTCCCAGCACGAGGCCGACCAGCAGCGGAACGCCGATCGGCAGCAGCGACGGCACGATCATTTCCTTGATCGCCGCGCGGGTCAAAAGGTCCACGGCGCGGCCGTAATCGGGCTTGCCGGTGCCTTCCATGATGCCGTCGATCTCGCGGAACTGGCGACGCACCTCGTTGACCACGGAGCCGGCGGCGCGGCCGACGGCCTCCATCGCCATCGAACCGAACAGGAACGGCACCAGGCCGCCGATGAACAGGCCGATGATGACGCGGTAGTCCGACAGGTCGAACGAGACATCGATGCCGGCGCCTTCGAGCGCGTTCGTGTAGTCCGCGAACAGCACCAGCGCGGCCAGGCCGGCCGAGCCGATCGCGTAGCCCTTGGTGACCGCCTTCGTCGTGTTGCCCACGGCGTCCAGCTGGTCGGTGATGGTGCGGATCTCCGATGGCAGTTCCGACATTTCGGCGATACCGCCGGCGTTGTCCGTGATCGGGCCGAACGCGTCGAGTGCGACGATGACGCCGGTCATCGACAGCATCGTCGTGGCTGCAATCGCGATGTTGTACAGGCCGGCGAGGGAATTGCCTTCCGGCGCCAGCTCGAATGCGCCCCAGATGCTGGCGCAGACCGCGATGACCGGCAGCGCGGTCGATTTCATCGACACGCCCAGGCCGGCAATGATGTTGGTTGCGTCGCCCGTGGTCGATGCCTCGGCGATGCGTTTGACGGGGCTGAAATCGGTGCCGGTGTAGTACTCGGTGATGACGACCATTGCCGCGGTGAGTGCGAGGCCGATCAGCGCGGAACCGAAGATGCCCATCGCATTGCCGGTGCCGCCCATCATCATGTTCGTGATCGGGTAGAAGGCAACCGCCGCCAGGACGCCGGCGACGATCACACCTTTATAAAGTGCGCCCATTACCTTGCCGCCGTCCGACGTGCGGACGAAGAACGTGCCGATGATCGACGCGACGATGGAAACGGCGCCGAGCACGAGCGGGTAAATCACGGCCGCACTGCCGAGGGTCGAGGCGATCAGGCTGCCGAGCAGCATCGTCGCGATGATCGTTACCGCGTAGGTCTCGAACAGGTCCGCGGCCATGCCGGCGCAGTCGCCGACATTGTCACCGACGTTGTCGGCGATGACGCCCGGGTTACGCGGATCGTCCTCGGGAATGCCGGCCTCGACCTTGCCGACCAGGTCGGCGCCGACGTCGGCGCCCTTGGTGAAGATGCCGCCGCCGAGACGCGCAAAGATCGAGATCAGCGAGCCGCCGAAAGCCAGGCCGACCAGGGCGTGCAGCGCGCCGCCGGTGTCGGTGAACTGGGAGGCGATCCAGAAGTAGCCTGCCACGCCGAGCAGGCCGAGGCCCACCACCAGCATGCCGGTGATGGCGCCGCCGCGGAAGGCGACGTTGAGCGCGGCGTTGATGCCGTTATTTGCGGCTTCGGCGGTGCGCACGTTGGCGCGCACCGAGATGTTCATGCCGATGTAGCCGGCCGCGCCCGAGAGCACCGCCCCGACCAAGAATCCGATCGCGGTCAGCCAGTCCAGCGCAAAGCCCAGCACCAGGAACAGCACCGCACCGACGATGCTGATGGTGGTGTACTGGCGGTTCAGATAGGCCTTGGCGCCCTGCTGCACGGCCGCGGCGATCTCCTGCATGCGCGCGTTGCCGGCCGGCTGCCTGAGCACCCAGCTGATCGAGATCCACCCGTAGGCGATCGCGATGATCGCGCACACCAGCGCGAAGATCAGTCCTGAAGACATTGAGTCCCCCCTGAAAGAATTGAGTTATTGGCGGGGCCGCGCCGGGCGGGCCCCTGACAGCAAGCAAACGGATTCGGTACAAACCCGCAGCGCCCCGGGCACAGGGGCCGCCGCCGGTAGCGCGCGATTGTAACCGAAACAGGCGCGAAAACTGAGGCGCCTAAACGCCCCGGCCGGCATGCAAGCCGGGGCCTAGAGCTTGAAGTCTCCAGGCAGCTTGCGGGCGACCAGGGTGTTCTTCAGCACCACGTACTGCGGCATGCCGTTGCGATACGGCGGATAGGCCTCGCCCCGGATCAGGGGGGCCAGGTACTGGCGGCATTTGGCGGTGATGCCGAAACCGTCCTCGGTGATGAAGTCGCGCGGCATCATCTTTTCGACGTTGGCCACGTCCTTGAGGTCGGCGCTGCCAATCGCCCAGCGGTAGGGCTTGTTCGACTTGCGCACCACCGTCGGCATCACCGCGTTCCTGCCCTTGAGCGCCAGATCGACCGCGGCCTTGCCGCGCGCATAGGCCTGATCGACATCGGTCTTCGACGCGATGTGGCGGGCGGCCCGCTGCAGGTAGTCGGCCACCGCCCAGTGGTACTTGAGCTTGAGCTCTTCGCGCACGATATTGGCCACCACCGGTGCCACGCCGCCCAGCTGGGCGTGCCCGAAGGCATCGCGCAGGCCCTGGTCGGACAGGAATTTGCCGTCCGCGCCCTTGACGCCTTCGGAAACCACCACCGAGCAATAGCCGTACTGGCGCACCAGGGCGTCCACCCGCTTCAGGAATTTTTCCCGATCGAAAGTGACTTCGGGAAACAGGATCACCACCGGCAGGTCGGTGTCCTTGTCGGTCG
>CALKYK010000086.1 GCA_938003715.1 uncultured Gammaproteobacteria bacterium | reverse complement strand
AACTGCAGGCGCGCTTCGACGAGGCCGCCAACATCCAGTGGGCAAACCAGCTCGAAGAAGCGGGTATCCACGTCTCGTACGGCATCGTGGGCTACAAGACGCATGCGAAGTGTGTGCTCATTCTGCGGCAGGAAGCGAGCGGTGCGTTGAAACGCTACATGCACATCGGTACCGGCAACTACCATTCCGTGACGGCGCGGCAGTACAGCGACGTCGGGCTGATGCTCGCCGATTCGGCGATCGGCAAGGACGGCACGGAGCTGTTCAACCTGCTGACCTCCGGTTCGATCAGCGGGCGCGCGTACCGGAAACTCCTGATCTCGCCGCTGAACATGAAAAAAGCTCTGCTCGGCAAGATTCGCCGCGAAATCGAGCACCAGCAGGTATCGGCTAACGGACACATTCAGCTCAAGACGAACGCGCTCGAGGATCCCGACGTCACCCGCGCTCTGTACGAAGCGTCGCAGGCCGGCGTGCGCATCGACCTGATCGTGCGCGACACCTGCCGCCTTCGGCCAGGATTGCCGGGTCTGTCGGATACGGTGCGCGTCATCAGCATCCTCGGTCGTTTCCTTGAGCACGCACGAATTTACTATTTCCACAACGGCGGCGAGGACGAGTACTACATCGGTTCGGCCGACCTGATGACGCGCAACCTGGAAAGCCGCGTCGAGGTCCTCGCACCGATCGAGTCGCCCGATCTGCAGCGCGAGCTGCGCGAAATGCTGGACCTGCAGCTCGACAGTAGCAACGGCGTTTGGGAGATGGACGCCAACGGCAACTACCGCATGCTGACGGCCGACAGCGACGCCGTGCATTCTCAGCAGGCGATGATGGACATCGCGACCCATCGCAGGCGGCGAATCGAAGACAAGACCGACCAGTTCCGTACGCTGGTCTGATCGTCAATCATTGGCCGCGATTCTGCGGCGCAGGTCGCAGCGCCGGCCGATGCAGTAACGTTAAGCTGGTCGTTACCGCAGCGACGTCGAGTGCCGATGCTCGATTCCAAAGTCAACCCGTGGGTCGCCACCGCGGTGATCGTTTTGACGATCCTCGCCGCAGGTGTCTGGACCTGGGCCGGCGGCCGGGCCAAGGAGTTCGGCGGACCCGCCGGGCTCGCGATCGCGCCCGATGGGCGGCTGTTCATCCAGGTACAGAACGTGCTGCTCGAGCACGATGCGGAGGGCACGTTCGCCAGGCGACACGACCTCGGCACGGTCGGCGTCGAGCGCTTTCTCGGCGGCTTCGATTTCTTCTCCAACGGCGACGTGCTGCTGCGCCTCGGCCCGGATACGCGCACGCTGGGCGACAACCTTCGCGCCTACCAGCGGCAGACGAATGAAGCGTCGCTGACGCCCGACGTCCCGGGTGCCGGAATGCACCGGTGCAGCATTCCCGCCTGGCACTGCAGCCCGTTCGGTGTGCCGCCTATCGACTTCAAGGCGGCGATGAGCCTGCACATCGACCGGAGTGACGACAGCGTTTACGTCAGCGACTCGACGCGCCATGTGCTGCGCAAATATCGCAGCGACGGTACGCTGCTCGCCGTGTCGGACGGAGGCTACCACTTTCCGAACCAGCTCCTGCTGCACGACGGACTGCTCCACGTCGCCGACACGAATCACCACCGGATCGTCACGCTCGATCCTTCCACTGATACCTTCGGCGCCGAAGTCGCCGGGCACGACGTCGTGCCGGCGCTCGCCGAAACCACCGATCGCCGCTGGCCCAGCCACTTCGCACGGATTGGCGACGAATGGTGGGTCAACAACATGCGCACCGGCATGAACGAGGGCGGCATCTACGTTTTCGACGACGACTGGCAGTACCTGCGCAGGGTCATGCTGCCGGGGACCGCGGATCCGATCGCGATCCGTTCCTTCGGTGACGTGGTACTGGTCACGGACTGGAACAACGACCGCGTCTACCAGCTGACCGACGCGGGAGAGGTTGCCGGCGACTTCGAATCGTCGGGGCTTGCTGCCCTGCTGGACGAGTCGAGGAACCAGCGGCGCAAGTTTCGCCTGATGGCCTACGGTGCCGTCGGCAATGCCGCACTGCTGATCATCGTGCTCGTGCTGCGGGGTACGCAATGGCGGCGCCGTGCCGAAAAAGCCGCCGACGAGGCGGCAGGTTTCGATCCCGGCAAATCGGCGAGGGTCCGGTTCGAGCCGTTGCCGAACTACGTCCGCAAGGCGAAGCTCGCGACCCGCCTGATCGTCGCGTTCCTGCTGCTGTGGCCCGTGCTGGCGGCGTGGGTGGCGTACTCGCAGGACCTGGTCGCGGCGGTGATGCAGCTGTCCGCGCTGTTCTTCGGACTGGCCATCTTCTGCGTCGTGCTGGTCTGGATGCAGCGCTCCACGCTCGGCACGATGATCCGGATCGACGTCGACCGGATCACGCTGCGCGACTATCGTGGCGAAGAGCAGACCTACGCCGTGCGGGATGTCGAGTATTCCGAACACGCCGTCGCGTCGGATCGCCAGGCCGTCATGCTCGGCCAGCCCCAGCTCCCCGTTTACGATCGAGATGCGCTGATGCCGGCGCTCGCCGCGACCATCCCCGTGGAAAACCGGCTCTCTCCGTTGCGCATGCTCGTGAAACTGATGCGCATCGGGCATCCGCACGGTATCGCAAGCCTGTTCCTTCTGGCGGCGACGGCGGCGATGGGTGTGTGGCTGTTGATCCGGGGATTGCCCTGACGAGACGCGTCAGTCGTCGTTATCGTGCGCACCGTCGAGTGCGCGAATCATCTCACCACGATCTGCGTCGTCGTCAGCAATCTCCGGTGCCTTGACCGTCATGACCACGCGCAGGATTTCCATCTGCAGCGACTGCCTGGATTCGAATCGGAACCGGCTGCCCTCCCCATCGATCGCCAGCCCGCGGCCCAGGTCGGCCGCCGTCTGTTCCAGGAACTCGGCCAGGCGCTCGAGATAACTCGCGAGCGAGGCGAATACTCCCAGTGGTTCGGCAACCGTTGCGCTGGAAGGCTCTGCGGCTTTCGCAGGCGCGTCAGTAAGCTCGGCGGGCGAGTGCTTTTCGACCGGCAGGGCACCCGCCGGCACCGGCGCCGCGCGAAAACCCGGCTCGACGAGCGGCGCGTCTTCCGTCACTGGCGTCGGGGAAAATGCGGGAGCAGAATCGGCAGGCGGTATCGACTGCGTGATCTGCGTCGCCCTGACCTGCTCGACGCTGCGGAAGCGCATGCTCACGCGCGCGAGCTGTTCACTGTCGAACTCCAGGCCGGCAGCGATTTCAAGGGCGGCATTCATGTCGCCCGAGAAGAACTCGTCCGCGAGCTGTTCCGCCTTTGCAAACACGGACCGGATCGCCTCCATTTCTGCTTCATTGAGATCGCCACGTACGCGCAGGACGAGGCGTGAGTCGCTCGATACCTCGAGCTCCGTCACGCGCGCGGATCCGTTCGGGTTATCCACCGCGACGTCCGACAGCGACACGCGATCCACCTGCCTGAGGTCGAAGCGAACGACGTCACCTTCCTGCGTACGAATGCGAATGCTGGTGCGCTGTTTTGAACGGGCATTCAGTTCGAGCGCGCTGTAGGTATCGCGCGGCGGTGTACGTTCGATGTCGTCCAGCCCCTGCTGCAACGCACGCTCGGTCGTACGAATCGTTTCGGCCTCGTCGTCGGAGTCGACGGCGGTGGCGCTCGATTTCGCCGCCGCTGCGACATCGCCGCGCATTGCTTCGACCGCCGGTGCCCGTTCGCGCCCGGCCGCATCTGCGATGGTCCGCGCCGATTGCAGAACTTCCTGCGCTACGTCATCGGCATCGTCGCCTCTCGGGTAACCGGCCGCCGTCGACTGGCGAACGCTGAATGTCGATGCGAATCGCAGCCGGAAGCGCAGAAATATCTCCTGCCGCAGCATCTGTGCCGCCCGCTTCGATCCGGCCGGTGTCTGCCTGAACTCGTCGGTTGCCGCGACATCCGGCGCGTCGCCGGAAGCCGTTTGCCGCTGTGGCGAAACGTCGAATACAGACCCATTGCCGAGTAATGCCGCGATCGGCGCGCCGCTGACCGTTGTCATTCGTTATCTCCGTGCAATCTGACAGGGCGTGACTTATGTAAACCACGCCATGTTACGGAGATCGGCGTTGCTCCGGAAAACTTTAGGGCGATGGGTTAGCCGCGCTTGAAATCGCGCATCTGGACCTTGGTCTGGTGCCCCGCGAAGGTATTGCCCATCTGGTCCTCGCCCTTCATGTAGGTGCGCTGCCAGCCTTTCTTCGCCGCATCCGATGCAGATTCCTTGAGTTCCTCGTTGAATCTCATCCTGTCCTCGCGCCAGTCGACGAACTGCCGGTACAGGTTCGGGTTCTCGTTGAGATTTTTCAGCTCCGGCTCGAACTTGCGGATGTAGTGCCGCGGATACGGAATAACCGTGCAGATCGGCTCGCCTTCCTCGAAAGTCACCTTGTGGCGCTTGCGCGTGAACTGCCAGTTCATTGTGAACGTGAACGGCGCCCAGTCGGTTTCAATGATGCCCTCGAGCGGTGCAATGCCGTCCTTCGGTCGGTTTGCCGGTCCCTTCGCCCACAGGTTGTGCGACTTCGTCGTGCGAAACAGGTAGCCGAAGGAAAACGTCAGCACGCCGTGGCCGAAATGCGAGCCGATCAGCGCCGATTCCCGGTCGTGAAAGCTGATCGAAATCGCGTCGAGGCCGTCCTTGCCGTTCCACTTTGCCGTGAACGCGACCGGGTTCAGGATTTCCCAGCCCATCTGGTTCGCGATGGCGAGCGGCAGGCACCGGTATGCGAATCGCTCCGGCAGCGCCTCGATCCAGTCGCGGCTGCGCTGCGCGGTCCGCAGCGGCATCGGTCCTTCGACGCATTCGTAGGCGGTGATCTTGAGCTTGTCTTTCACTGTGGGCTCCGTGGTTGCTTTGACTATTATGCCAGCGCATCGGCGCAAGCCGGCATCCGCGAAGCCCGCGCCGATCAGTACGCCTGCGCCGGCAGCCAGGTAACGAGCGGCGACCAGAGGAAGATGATCGCGAGGCCGAGGAGCTGCAGAAGTATGAAAGGAATCACGCCGCGGTAAATCGTGCGGATGCCGACACCGGGTGGTGCCACGCCCTTGAGGTAAAAAATGGCAAAGCCGACCGGCGGCGTGAGGAACGATGTCTGCAGGCACACGGCGAACAGCACCGTGAACCAGGTCAGGTCGAAACCCAGGTTTTGCACCACCGGAGCGACCAGCGGCAGGATGAAGAGCGAGATTTCGATCCAGTCGAGAAAGAAGCCCAGCAGGAATGTGGCAAAAAGGATCGTGATGACGATACCGGACGGTCCGAACGGCAGACCGAGCAGCGCCTTCTCGATCAGCTGATCGCCGCCGAGCCCGCGCAGCACCAGGGAATACGCAGTCGCACCGATGAAGACGGCGAAGATGAACGCCGTGGTCGTGGTCGTCTGGCCGAGCACTTCGTGCATGACACGGCCGTCGAGCTGCCGGCGCAGGAGGGCCAGAAAGATCGCGCCGAGGGCGCCGACGCCGGCCGCCTCGGTGGGCGTCGCGATGCCGAAAAAGATGCTGCCGAGGACCGCCAGTATCAGGCCGAACGGCGCCAGCACGGCCTTGAGTACGCCCGCGATCGCGGCCATCGAGACCGGCTCCGCATGCCTCGAAAGCGGTGCAACTTCCGGATTTAGATTACTGATTATAAACAGGTAAGCAACGTACAAAACGCCGAGCAACAGGCCCGGGAATACGGCGCCGAGGAACAGGTCGCCGACCGGCATCGCGAGCCGGTCCGCCATCAGCACCAGCATGATGCTGGGCGGAATCAGGATGCCGAGCGTGCCGACGGCGCAGACCGTGCCGGCTGCGAGATCGCGGCGGTAGCCCTGCTCGAGCATGACCGGCAGGCCGAGCAGCGCGAGCAGCACCACGGACGCACCGATGATGCCGGTGGTGGCGGCGAGCAGCACGCCGATGATCGCCACCGCCACCGCGAGACCGCCGCGCACCCGGCCGAACACACGGCCGAGATTCGTCATCAGGTCGCTTGCGATACCGGAGCGCTCGAGCATCAGGCCCATGAAGATGAACAGCGGCAGCGCGACCAGCACCCAGTTCCTCATGACGTCCCAGGTGCGGTTGACGGTCAGGGACGCGTACGCCCAGTCGACGCCGAGCGTGAACCCGAAATCTACATCCAGCACGATCGCGATCGCCGTGAACAGCACGCTGAGCCCGCCGAGCACCCAGGCGACCGGGAAACCGGTCATGATCAGACCGATGAAGGCAGCGAACATCAGCATCGACAACACGTCGTTAACCGACATCGTCGTGCTCCTCGTGCCGAGGCGGCGCACCGAACAGAAACAGGCAAACGCGAATAGTGCGACTCGTGCCAGCCACGAGCAGCAACAGCATCGACAGCGGCAAGACCGCCTTGATGGCCCAGCGGTACGGCAGTCCGCCGGGGGCGTCGGAAATTTCCGCTATCGACCACGAATAGGCGACGAACGGCGCGGAAAAATAAAGAACCATGCCGATGAAAGGGAAAAACAGCAGCAGCAGGCCGTACAGCTCGATCCACGCCCGCAGCCGCCGCGACAGTCGCTCGTGCAGGACATCCACGCGAATGTGCCGGTCGTCGTCCATGCAGGCGGACAGGGCAACAAGGAAACCGATCGCGTACAGGTGCCACTGGATTTCCTCGAACTCGACGCGCCCTTCCCCGAACAGGTACCGCATCGTCACGTTCAGCGCGACCACCGCGACCAGGAGCAGCCAGATCCAGCTGAGCGCGGCAGACAGGGCGCCGAAGAAACGGCTGACCGCGGCGGTGAATCGCGTGTGCGGAAACGCGTCGGCGGGCGCCGGACCCGCGCCCGACCTGTTCGGCGGCACGACCAAAGCTAGAAGTCCCTGGGCAGGTAGCCCTTGCGCTTCCAATAGCCGTAGGACTCGGAAAACGCACGTTGCGACGCCAGGATGCGGGCAAAGTGCGGGTCGCGGCTCGCCTCCTCGTCCAGGACTTCTTTCGCAACGGCGCGCAGTTCGAGCAGGATCGGTTCCGGCAGGGTCTCGGCCGAAATGCCTTCCTCGGCGAAATTGCGAATGATCTCGCCCTGCACCGCTTCGCCTTCGGAAAACGAATGCAGAACGTGCGACTGGCAGGCGGTGCGGATCAGCAACCGGCCGCGGTCGTCCAGTTCGTTCCAGGCGTCGAGGGTGATGAGCAGGTGTCCGGTCGTGAACGTCTGGTGCCAGCCCGGAAAATAGTTGTACTTCGCGACGCGCCCGAAGCCGAGCATACGGTCGACGACCGGCAGCGAGAATTCCGATGCGTCGATCGCACCCTTCTCCAGCGCCTGGAAGATTTCGCCGCCGGGAATCATCGTGACCGATGCGCCAAGGCGCTGCAGAATCTGGCCGCCGAGACCCGCGAACCGGATCTTGAGGCCCTGCAGGTCCTGGAGGGCGCGGATCGGCTCGCGGAACCACCCGGCCGTCTCCGGCCCGACGATGCTGCACAGCACCGGCTGCACGTTGTGCTCGTTGTACACGGCCTCGCCGAGTTCGCGCCCGCCGCCGTGGTACCACCAGGCAGCGAATTCCATCGGCTCCATGCCGAACGGCACCGCGGAAATAAGCGTCGAGGCCGGGATGCGGCCCTGGTCGTAGCCCACCCACATGAAGCCCGCCTGCACCTTGCGGTCCTTGACCGCTTCGGTGATTTCGAACGCCGGAACAACTTCGCCCGGCTCGAAATATTCGAGACGCATCGCCCCTGCCGACAGGGCATCGAGGATTTCGGCGACGCGCAGCGGCGCATCACCGATCACGGGCATCACACTGGTGAACGACGAGGTCACGCGCCAGCGTATCGGCCGGAACAGCGGCTCGTCCGTTCCGCTATCCGCCGTTGCGACCGGCGCTCCGGGCGACCTGACCGCCAGTGAGAACAGTGTGCCGGCCGCAAAGGCCACCAGTGCGGCCACCAGCAGCGCCCGCGGCGAAACGGATTGTCCACGTCGACTCATGAGCCCTCCCCCGCTCGACGCACGTCAGCAAGGGTACACGCAACCGGCCGCGCTGCGGCGCAAAAAACCACCTCCGGCACGCCGGATCGGCATCGCACGTTGAGAACTTTCGGGCTCGTCCCGGTCTGACTCTGAAACAACGAATAACGGGGGAAACGCCATGGCTACGCTCAAAATCCCGGGTCTGCTGGTTCTGCTCGCCGCTGCCGTGCCCGCCGCGGCGGAAGACGCGAGCATTCCCGCGGGCGACAGCAATGCCTGCATGCAGGGACCGCTGGCGCAGTTCGGCCGCTACATCGGCGACTGGATCATCACCGATGAACGCCTGAGCCAGGACGGCTCGGAGTGGGTTGCCGGTGGCGGTGCACGCTGGAATTTCGTCTGCATCGGCAACGGTACCGCCGTGCAGGATTTCTGGCTGCCGCCGGACGGTAACGTCGGTACCAACCTGCGCACCTACAACACGGAGACGGGTGCCTGGGACATTGCGTGGGCCATCACGACCCAGCCCGGATTCGCTCATATCGAGGCGCAGCACCAGGACGACGACACGATCGTCATGCATTACGTCTCGCCGCTGCCCGATCCGTTGCGCAGGATCACGTTTTTCCCGCCGGATTCCGGCGGCTGGGACTGGCAGCTGGAAATGTCCTGGGACCAGGGCGAAAACTGGACAGAGGTTTACCGCATTCGCGCTTCACGCGCGAAATGACGGCTCAATAAGGGATTTCGGTTCCGTCCCAGGCGAAAAAACCGCCGCTTTGTTCTGCAGACAGGCCGTCAATTACCGCAAGCAGGCGCTCGGCCGCGTGGTCCGGCGTAAAAAGTTTCTCGTCGGGAACGCGCGAGCTGAAGGGTCGCGACAGCGACGTGTCGACGGTGCCCGGGTGCAGAGCAACGACGACGCTGTCCGGCCAGCGCCGGCGATGCTCGATCGACAGCGTCCTGACCACCATGTTCAGCGCCGCTTTGGATGCGCGGTAGGACACCCACCCGCCGAGCCGGTTGTCTCCGATGCTGCCGACCCGTGCGGACAGCACGGCCAGCGCGCTTTTGCCTTTGCGGTTGAGCCGGGGCAGGAAGTGACGCGCGACCATTGCCGGTCCGACCGTGTTGACCGCCAGAACGTCGGCCATGTGCGACGGGTCGAGCTCTCGCATCGCCTTTTCGGGTTGCAGGCTGCCGCCGTGCAGGATCCCGGTCGCAACGATGACGAGATCGACGGGCACCTCGTCGGCGCAGGCCGCGGCGGCGCGTTCTATTGTTTGCGGTTCGGCGAGATCGAGCGTGTGTGCACGGAATTTGTCGCTCTGCGGCAGCGACGCCGGCGCGCGCGACAGGGCGTGAACCGTGCCGACGCGTGAATCCTGCTCGAGCGATCGACACAGGGCTGCGCCGATCCCGCCCGATGCGCCGATGACGGCGACGTTTGCCGGGCTGGAAAAACTGGTGAGATGGGTCATTCTCGATGAAAGGGCCGGCCGGCACTTCCGTGTACCGGCGCGGCAGAGAGGGATCGTCAGTTGGGCAGGATGACGCTGTCGATGACGTGAATCACGCCATTGTCGGCAGCGACGTCAGCAGCGACGACGGTTGCGTCGTTGATCCGCACGTTGCCGTCGACGACTGCGATCATGACGTTCGAGCCGTTGACCGTTTTCGCCTTGTCGAGCTTCATGACCTCGGCGGCCGTTACTTCGCCCGGCACGACGTGGTAGGTGAGGATCGATATCAGCTGATCGCGGTTCTCGGGCTTCAGCAGCGTCTCTACGGTGCCCGCGCGCAGCGCGGCCTACTCCTCGTCGGTCGGTGCCAACGCCGCGACCGGGGCATCGGCGTTCCGC
>CALKYK010000085.1 GCA_938003715.1 uncultured Gammaproteobacteria bacterium | reverse complement strand
TACGATGCGGTACGAGTTCGTAGTACTCGCCTCGAAACGGAATGATGCGCACGGCGGGCTTGGTGCCCATGCGCTCCGCTATGACATCGGCGTGCAGTCCTGCGCAGTTGATGACCAGTCGCGACATGAACTCGCCGCCGCTGGTCACAACGCGGTGCCGATCCTGCGTGCCGACCGAATGCTCGAACGAGCAACCCAGCCGAAGTTCGCCGCCCGCGTTGCGAAAATCGTCGGCGTAAGCGGCGGCTACTTCGCGATAGTCGACGATTGCTGAGCGCGGTGAATGCAGCGCCATCAAGCCGTCGACGTGCGGTTCGATCTCGGTAAGTTCATTGCCGGACACGAGGCGCAACCCGGCGACGCCGTTACGTCGGCCCCGCTCGTAGAGCGTCTTCAGGCGCTCGACTTCGCTTCGATCCGTGGCGACGATGACCTTGCCGCACGGCACGACCATGATTTCGTGCCGCTCGCAGAACTCCTGCAGCTCGCGATGGCCGTCGACGCAAAAGCGGGCCTTCAGCGAGCCGGGCTCGTAGTAGATGCCGGCGTGCACGACGCCGGAATTGTGCCCGGACTGCTGCGCCGCGACGCGGTCGTCCTTGTCGATGACGACCACCCGTGCGCGCGGCGACAGGCGCAGCACCTGCAGCGCAGTGGACAGGCCGACCAGCCCGGCACCGATGACGAGTACATCCGTGTCGAAGGCAGCCATTTGAGGCCTCGTCGCGTCAGTCGGCCAGGATCGCCTCGGACTCCATTTCGATGCCGGCGCCGGTGAAGCCGATGATGAAGCGCGAGCGCTTGAACATCTTTTGTATCGCGCCCATCACCGACCGCAACGCCTCCTGCATTTCCGGCATCTGGTCGAGGGCGCTGTCGGGATCGGCCTCGATCGCTTCCTGGATGAAACCGTAGTAGCGCGCAGCGTCCATGTCGGCACCGATGAACGGCGAAGGTTCGAGCGCCGGAGCGGCCAGCATCGAAGTCAAACCGTCCTGCATGCCCTCACCCATCGATAGCGCAATCGCCTCGTCGGACATCGCCACGTACATCGCCTGTCCGGTGGCAGCCAGCATCGGAAGATCCAGTCGTACCGGATCGCCGCCCGGCGTAATGTTCAGGGATGCGATATCGGGGCTGAACATCGTCCCCATCGCCAGCAGCGACTCCGCATTTTCGGTAGCGATCAGGACCCGCATGTCGATCGACGTCGGCGGTATGTCGTTGGCAAGGTCCATTCCTTCGAAGCCGTCGATGTCGGCGAAGAAGCCCTTGAAGCCGTACACGATCGGTGGCACGGGCTGGTTCAGGATTTCACGCCCGGCCTGGATGTTGTTCTGCCCCTCGGCCAGCAGTTCGCAGCGAAACGGATCGGCCTCCAGCGCGTCGAGTCGCGCCTCGTAAAAATTGCGCGCCGCCAGCAGGTTCATGCTCATGCCGAAGGAGAACAGCCCGTCAGTCGGCTGACCGAGGCCCGGCACGGGAGCAACGATCGTCGCCAGCCCTTCGGCCAGATCTCCGCGAAGCTCGAAAGCCGCGTGCGATACCAGCCGCTCGGTCGACACTTCTTTATAGCCGCTTACGACGCGCGGCATGATGGCGGCAATGTCGCGAATCTCTGCCCGGCACACGTCACTCAGGTCCGGCACCTGGTAATCCATTGCCGAAAGGACTTCTGCGCTCAGTCCTGACGTCTCCCCGATCAGGATGTCGACGATCTTCGTGATGTCGATCAGGCCGACCCCGTAGTCGATGTAGTCGTAGTCCGCCGCAATCCCGGTCAGTACACCCGCGGTCGCGATGTTTTCTGCCGGAATGGTCAGGCCGAGCACGTCGCCGAGTTGCGCGTCGGAGAGTCCGGTCGGCACCAGGCTCAGAACCAGTTCGTTGTCGATTATCGCGACGATGACGCGGCCATCGTCATCACCGGCGTAGCGGTATTCGTTGCCATCGACCGTCGCAACCTGCATCTCCGTCCCAGCTGCCTCTTCCAGGCGCGCGAATGCCGACTCGAACAGCGCACCGTCACTCAGCGTGATCCGCATGACGGGGAGCAGGCCGATGCCGTAAATCGCAAACTGCGAGTCGCGGTTGATGCCGGCACCGCGCAGGCCGTCCGAGGACATCAGGCTGCCGAGTTCGTCGATCAGCGGCAGGAATTCCCGCATGGCGGCTACGTCATCGGTTTCGGCCTCCGCGTTGTTTGCCATGGCACGCAGCATGCGATGGTAGGCGCCGAGCAGCTCGTCGATGTGCGGTTCGAGTTTGTCGGAGACGTCGTCCGGCATGCGGCCCGGCGCGGCGATGACGTAAGGCGTGTCTGCCGGAATGTAACGCAGGATACCGGCATCGGAACCCAGCGACGAAGCACTGTCGGAGCGGTCGCCACAACCGGCGACGACCGTCATCAGCGCCGCGATGACGACCAGGCGAAATTTCGAGTAAGACATGGGACAGGTCCCTGTATGAAAGAGGCGAGGAGCGTAACGTAACCACCGCGCTGGAACGCTGTCCGGGATCACATTGCGTGCAGCCTGGCCGACCAAAGATGAATGAACTCCGGGGCGCAAGTTACGGAGCCGTCGCCGCATTGTAAAGACCTGCCATAGCCGCTCGACGAGTTGTAATCGCCCGGGCGCGAAACTACCCTGCGCCAATGACCGAGACGAATTCCTCGAATGCGCGAGACTATGACCTTGTCGTCTGCGGGGCGACAGGATTCACCGGTCGGTTGGTTGTCGAGTACCTGGCGTCGACGGGTGCCGTGGGCGGCTCGCTGCGCTGGGCGGTAGCGGGCAGAGATCGCGAGCGCCTCGAGCGCGTCGTAGAGGAGTGCGTCGGTACGACGCCGCGGCCGGACGTCCTCGTGGTCGACAGCCTCGATGACGATGCGGTGAATCGCCTGGCCGCAAGCACCGCCGTCGTTTTGACCACGATCGGCCCGTATGCCCGCTACGGTGAGCCGCTGCTCAGGGCCTGCGTCGAGAACGGAACCCACTATTGCGACCTGTGCGGCGAGGTGCAGTGGATGCGGCGCATGATCGACAGTTACCAGGCCGCGGCCGCAAAGAGCGGCGCCTGCATCGTCCTGAGCTGCGGATTCGACTCGATTCCCTCCGATCTTGGCGTGCAATTCCTGCAGGAAACTTCGCAAGAACGTCACGGCGCCGTTTGCGAGCGAATCAGGCTGTACGTCAGAGCGCTCCGCGGCGGAGCGAGTGGAGGCACGTTCGCCAGCATGCTGAACGCGATCCGCGAAGCACGAGCCGATCGTAATGTCGCGCGGGTGCTCGGGGATCCTTACGCACTCAATCCCGAGGGCACGCGCGACGGGCCGGACGGCCGCGAACTGTCGGATGCCCGTTTCGATGACGAAGTCGGCGAATGGACCGGTCCGTTCGTCATGGCAGCCGTGAACACGCGGGTGGTTCGCCGCAGCAATGCCCTGCTCGGCTACCCGTACGGCCGCGACTTTCGCTATGGAGAAGTCACCCTGTTCGGCAGCGGTCCCGGCGGCTGGTGGCGCGCAAAGCGGACGAGCTGGGGGCTGAAGCTGTTCGTCATGTGCGCAGCAATCGAGCTGACGCGGCCGCTGGTCGTCAAGCGGCTGCCGAAGCCCGGGGAAGGTCCGTCCGCCGAACAGCGCGAGAAAGGCTTTTTCAAGCTCCGACTGCTGGGAGTGACGCCAGACGGAGATAGGGTGCGGGTGCGCGTCACCGGCGATCGCGATCCCGGCTACGGCTCGACCAGCAAGATGCTCGCCGAGAGCGCGCTCTGTCTGGTCAGCAACAGGGACAAGCTGTCCGGCGGGCTACACACACCGGCGTCGGCTCTGGGGGCCGAACTCCGCAGTCGCCTGGTCGCGAACGCAGGACTGACCTTCGACGCCGAGTGATCGCTGGCGAGAACTGATTCGAGTTTCCCTGGTGTCCGACGACGCGACTCTCGCCTACCTCAACCTGCACCCGGACCAGATTCTCGACGCGCTGGACGACCTCGGTTACCGCTGCGACGGGCGTTTCCTGACGCTGAACAGCTACGAGAACCGGGTCTACCAGGTCGGGCTCGAGGACGCCCCGCCGGTCGTTGCCAAATTCTACCGGCCGGGCCGCTGGCCCGACGCGGCGATACTCGAGGAACATGTATTCAGCCAGGAACTGGCGGCGAGCGAGATTCCGGTCGTCGCGCCCGACGAGCGTGACGGCCGGACGCTGCATAGTTCCGGTCCGTTTCGCGTCGCCGTTGCACCGTATCGCGGCGGACGGGCGCCGGATCTCGACAACGAAACGCTGCTGCGTCAGCTCGGGCGCCTGGTCGCAAGGATCCACCTGGTCGGCGAAACCCGGCCGTTCCAGCACCGACCGCATCTCGACATCGAATCCTACGGCGTCGCGTCGCGCGACTTCCTGCTCGAAAATGAGTTCATCCCGCCGGATATAGCGACGAAGTATAAGGGTAACTTAAAACACCTATTAAAAAAAAAAGAAAAAAGTTTAAAACGTAAAAGACA
>CALKYK010000084.1 GCA_938003715.1 uncultured Gammaproteobacteria bacterium | reverse complement strand
TCGGCCTGTGGCTATGTTGCGTCCCTTGCGCGTATCGACATACGCGCGGCGGAACAGCGCCGCGCCACCGGCCGAATGAACGCAACGTGGCCGACGAGAGTTGATCAGAGTCTCCCTGGGTACTTGACGGGTTTCATCGATCAAAAATCGCTACCGTGTTCGGTTTCCCTCCGGCGGTAAAATTCCCCGCATTAGACAGCGACCGGCACAATAGTGCGAAAGGCCAGCACCGATTTGCCTGACAATAGAACAGAAGGGTATCCCCCGGCCGCCGTCAAAAGTGCAGCTCGACCACGTCGCCGTCGACGACGACATGGTCCGGCCCGACCTGCTGGCCGTCGAAGACCTCCTTGCCCCACATGCGGGCAAACTTGAGATCCCGGGCAATGTCCTTGTGCACGAGGCCTGCGACGTCCAGCACGGTCCCGCCGCGGCGCACCGTGAACGGCTTGTCGGTGTCCGCCGGTTTGCCCGGCGTCTTCGTGTAGACGCGCACGATCTGCAGCGCGCGAAACAGGAACGGGCCCAGCTCGTCCACGCCGGCACCGGTTTTCGCGGACACCGACATGGCGGGAAAGCGCAGGCCGAGCAGGTCTTCGAGCACCTGCACCTCTTCGGGATCGGGGTCGAGGTCACTCTTGTTTGCGACCAGCAAGGTCGGAAGGTCCTGGCGGAACGGGTCCTCGTCTTCTTCCGTCGTCGACGGCTGCGGTGACTCCAGCCCCGGCCAGCGCGCGCGCAGGTAAACTTTTTTCTCACGAAGACGCTCGATGATCGTCGGCACCTGCTCGAGACACTCCGGATCGCTCAGGTCGATGACGAGCAGGGCGCCGTCGGCCGGCTGCAGCGCATTGACCAGCCACGGCTCCATGAAATCGCGCGACACCGGCGGCAGGTCCACCAGCTGAAAGTGCGTGTCCTCGTAAGGCAACATGCCGGGCACCGGGAACTGCGTCGAGAACGGGTACGGCCCGACGTCGCTGCGGGAGCCCGTCAGCCGAACGTGCAGGCTCGACTTGCCGGCGTTCGGGGGCCCGATCAGCGCGATTTGGGCGGCGCCCTCGGGACGGATGACCAACGCAGGTCCGCTGCGCTTGCCGCCTTTCTTCGGGCCGGCCAGTTCCTCGGTGAGCTGCTTGATGCGGGTCTTGATGTCCGACTGCAGGTGCTCGGTGCCCTTGTGCTTCGGAATCGTTCGCAGCATGTCCTTCAGGCAGGCGAGCCGATCCTTCGGTTCACGCGCCTGCCGGTACGCCTCCTCGGCTTTCTTGTATTCGGGTGTGACGTTGGTGGGCATCGCATACCAGCAGCAACCGGCAACCGTGAACTGTATCACCCACGGACCAAATCTAGCGCTGAGTAAGCTCCGCCGGGCGCACCGGCAGCACAGCCAGCACGACGTGCGAGGCGCGCGTCCGGTCGTGGTAGACGGTGTTGTCCGCCGTCGTCATGCGCCGGTTCATGCCGAGCGGCTCGCCCGTATTCGGATTGACGTCGAATCTCGGGAAATTGCTGCTCGAGATGTCGACACGAATCCGGTTGCCTTTCTTGAAAATGTTTGCAGTAGGAAACGGCCGGATCACGAGCCGGTAGACCTCGCCCGGGCGCACCAGGCCACGCGTCGTACGATCGTCGCGATAGCTCATGCGCAGAATCGCGTCCGTGACGTTCATCGCGAAGCCGGCGGGAAAGTCCTCGCTCGGCGGATACACATCGAGAAGCTTGGCGGTGAAATCCGTGTCGACCGCGCTGGTCGAGGCGAACAGCACGACCTCTATCGGCCCGGCGACGACGACATCCTGTTCGAGTGGCGCGGTCTGGAACACCAGTACGTCGCTGCGGGCAGAAAATGGCAGGTATGGCGGCTTTGCGCCCGGCAGGTCCGCTCGCTCGCGCTGGTCGAACGCGCCGTCACCCACACGGGCGGACACGTTGCCGCCGACGGTTTGCACCGGGTCCGCCGGATCGAACGTGTAGGTGGTCGACGCCTGGCGCATATCCGGCCGGTCCGGCGACAGGCTGCCGTCGCCGTGCAAATAGTACGCGGTTGGCGTTGCGCCCGGCGGGGGCCAATCGTCCAGATCCGTCCAGTAGCCGCCGTGCATCAGTCGACCGTCTTCGTTGCGGCGGCCATCCCCCGTGCCCATCACGAACAGGCGCACCGGTTTCCCCGAGGTCTCCGATTCACCTTTCAGGTGGTGATCGAACCAGCGCAAATGAAATGCGGTATGAAAATCCTCGATTGCGGCTGACGCACCAAAGTCGACGTCGCCGGCGTAGCTGCGCGCGTTGCCCGAATGTGTCCACGGACCGATCAGGAGTTCGATTCGCGACGACTTCAGCTTGCTCAGCGCAACGTAGTTGCCGATCGTTCCGCGCAGGAAGATGTCGTACCAGCCGCCGACATGGAGCATCGCGGCGTCCGCGGTTTGCTCGTAATGCTCGGCCCAGTTGAGCGATATCTTGCGCCAGTAGTCTGAATAGTCCGAGCGCGTGTATTCCTCGAGGAAATAGTCTTCGTACTCGGGCGCGATCGACAGCGGATTCAGGCCGCGTCGAAAAGGCAGCGCGTGGTACCAGTCGGCAATCCGTTCCTGTTCGAAGAGTGCCCGCACCACGGGGTCGTCGATCTCCAGCGGAATCTGGCGAAATGCCCAGGTCAGCTCCCGTCCGAGCTCGAAGGCGCCGCCGTGCCGGACCGCGTGGTCCCAGGCATTGCTCATGCCGCCCTGGTTCAGCACCAGGGCGCGCAGCGCCGGGGGATTGAGCTTCGCCGCATCCGCCTGCGAGTGCGCCGCGTAGGACGTACCCCACATGCCGACCTTGCCATTGGAATACGGCTGCCTTGCCAGCCACTCGATCGTGTCGTAGCCGTCCGGCGCGTCGTGTACCGAGTACTTCGTGAACAAACCGCCGGAGCCGTAGCGGCCACGCAGGTCCTGTATCGCGGCCACGTAGCCGTTCAGCGCGAGGTACCTGGCAAGCGCGACGTCGCGTTCACGGTCCTTGCCGTACGGGCTGCGGCTCAGGACGACGGGAAGCGGCTCCGGCAGCGCAATACCGTCGCGCGCCGGGCGGTAAATGTCGGTCGCCAGCAGCGTGCCGTCACGCGTTTCGATCATCACGTCTCTCTCGACGACGACGACGTCGTCGGCGAAAGATGGGTGTGCGACGCTCAGGACCAGCGGCAACGCAAACCACAACATATTCACGGTGCGAATAGCCTGTCGGCCGGATGAATTCATGGCCGTTACGGATTCACCCTGCTTCACAGCCACCCGCGGAGGGCAGGTAGACCGACAGCGGGCGCTCCGACTTGTCGAGCTCGATGAAGTCTGTATCCCAGTGTTGCAGCGTGATTTCCCAGCGGCGCTTCTCGCCGGCGACGTATTCATCCATCGTCTCCGCGAACAGGTGCCGAATCAGGCCGGCCCGATCCAGCGGCGCGGGCTTCGTCTCCCCAGCGGCGGGCGCGAGGAACGACGCGGCAAAGGTCCAGGCGCCCTCCATACCGTGCCCGTCCGGGACGTACAGCTTGTGCTCGACGAGCGTGCCGTGTTCGAGCGCGTATTCGAGCAGCGGGTAGTGCCACTTCATGTACAGCTCCAGCCATTCGTCCTCGAAGCCGGGCTTGACGAGATAAAAGGATATGCCGAACGGCTGCATGCACTTGCCGCGCCCGTTGTTGCCCTGGGCAAATGCCGTTGCTGACATCGTTAACGCAAGCCATAGCACTATCGCGGTGCGGAACGGTGCGTAATTCCCGATCGTGTCCATGTGACGGTCCCCCCGACGTCAGGATGAGTGGTTTCGTTGGCGCGGAATTCAGTTCTTGTGCGCGAGCAATATGTTATCAATCCGCGGCAACAGCATGCGCCAGTCCCGGCAATTTATCGAGCGCTGGTCGCCCAGGATGATGGCGCCGCGTATCGACCGGCTCAGCGCATTGGCGTAAAGCCGCTGGTAGTAACGCATGCTGTTCTCGTGAAACGGAAGGATCTCTTCCAGCGTCATGTCCGTATCCAGCGTGTGCGCGAACGCGTCGTAGAATTTCGCAATCTCGTCGGCGATCGAATCGTTGCCGGCGATATTCTCCGACGGCTCGATCGTCCAGGTCATGTCGCGCTGCAGGATGCAGACGCCGACGAATCCGGTGCGGCGCGACTCCGACCACTCATCCGGCGCGATCAGGCTCAGGGACCAGGCACCGTCGACGTAATAAAGGAAGTTCGGCACGCCGACGACCGGCTTGTAATTGAAATGTGCCGACAGCACCAGCATCGACGTAAAGAACTCGGCCAGCACCTGGCGCTGCGGCTTGGCGACAAGGCCTTTCGGCTCGCTGCGGTACCAGTCGAGCATGAATCCGTTCGCGCCCTTGCCTTCGGGGTTTGCATCGGTCTTGCGAACGATATTCCCGCCATGGCGGGTCTGGACGACATCGTTGGCCATGTCGGATTCGGTTTTGTCAGGTGACCCGGTACACGTAGACGCGGGACCGCAGCTCGGGATCGCCAACGGGCAGCGTGGCGAACTCCGCGGTTTCGAATTCCAGCGACCAGCGGCCATCCTCGGCATAGCCGGCAACGGTGTCAGGGTATTCCGGGTCCTGCGCGTCGTCGACACGCATGCCGAAAATGATCCTGCCGCCCGGGCGTGTGACCCGAATGAGTTCATCGAAGGAGTGCGGCGGAGCGTGACCCGGCGTGATCGCCCCGACGGATATAACGTTTGCAAATGCGTCGTCGTCGAAGTCCAGTTCCTTGCCTAGTTCCACCTGGTGCAGCGCCGCGTAAATGTTTTTCCGTCGCGCGAGTTCCAACATGCCGGCGGAAAGGTCCACGCCCACAATCGGTCCGTAGCCGGCCAGGTGCAGGGGCTCGGACTGAACGCCGGTACCGCAGCCCGCATCGAGAATGCTGCCGTCATCGAGAGGCACGAAGCGCGCAAAGACCGCCGCCGCAACGGCAGGGACACGGTGATCCATCGCCGCTAGGTCGGCTTCGTAGGTCTCGGCCCACTCGTCGTAGACCTCCTGCGCCTCCTCGGGCGATTCGATCTCGTAAACGTTGATCACTTGCTCGTTGCTGACTTCGGTCATTTATCGTCGTCCGCTCCTGATGTCGCGATGTTTCCTGCGGAGCCCGACGTCATCCTGCACCTATTCGGACACTCGGTCGCCACCGAACCAGAAACCGGTGGCGGTGCGTTGAACCTTGCTACACTGCCGCCCACGTCACACAGAACGCACCTCATCGGGACTACACAGGGTACCACCGGATCATGGACTACCTTCTATCGCTCCTGACCAGCCCGGCGGCATGGGCGGCGCTCGTTGCGCTGACCACGATGGAAGTCGTGCTGGGCATCGACAACCTGATTTTCATTTCGATCCTGTCGAACCGCCTGCCGGAGCACGAGCGCGACCGCGCACGGCGAATCGGCATCGCCGGCGCGCTCGTGTTGCGCCTGATCCTGCTCGGCACTATTGCGTTCATCGTGACACTGACAGAGCCGCTTTTCGAGATTTTCGACCATGCGTTTTCCTGGCGCGACCTGATCCTCATCGCCGGCGGCGTATTCCTGGTCTGGAAGGCGACGCGGGAGATTCATCACAACGTCGATCCCGAGGAGGACGACGACAGCAAGGCCGGCGCGCTGACGCCGAGCATGATGGGGGTCATCGGGCAGATTCTCGTGCTCGACCTCGTGTTCTCGGTCGACAGCATCATCACGGCCGTCGGCATGACCGAGCACATCCCAATCATGGTGGTCGCCGTTATCATAGCCGTGACTGCCATGCTGGTGGCCGCGAAGCCGCTCGCGGAGTTCATTCACCGCAATCCGACCATTGTCATGCTGGCGCTCGGCTTCCTGCTGCTGATCGGCACGACGCTGATTGCCGAAGGCTTCGGCGCGCACATACAGAAGGGATACATCTACGCGGCAATGGCGTTTGCTGCGCTCGTCGAGGGCCTGAACATGATGGCCAGGCGTGCCAAGCGAATCGAGCGCGCGAAGCGGGCTGCACAGATGGAAACTCCGCCCGCCAACTGAGCTTCCGAATAGCGAGATTTACATCACGTTTTTCCGCAACGCGACGGCCCCGACACCGCAACTGAGACCTCGACCACGGCGGAGCGCCGCGCGATCGGTGCAAATGGTCGTATGATGCGTTCAATTCCCCTTGTCCTGCTGCTCTGCCTCGCCGCGGCGCCGAATGCCGTCGCACAGGTCTTCAAGTGCACGAATCCTGACGGGTCCGTCAGCTACCAGGATCGCGCGTGCCCGGAAGCGGCAAACGAAAACAGGGTTTCGGTCGGCAGCTCGGCGCGAAAGCGGGCTTCCGGCTACGAAGGCAAGATCATCCCGGTTCCCGGCGTGGGCGAGGCCGCGGTACTGGTGTTCGACTACATGGAGACCATCGTCAGGGACGATGATGGGCGTGCGACGACGATCGGCATTCGTTCGAAGCGTGGTTCGCGGAACAAGATGAGCATGATGATGACGTTCATGCCGAACGCCGACGGCCGCATTCCAGGCAGGCAGGAGCAGGAAACGACGGTCAAGCAGATTGCGATGCTGCAGGCCGGCGGCGGATTCTTTGACGATTTCGAGATTTACGATTTCCAGGCGAAATCGGGGGCCGGCGTCTTCACGACGATCAATGATCCGAAATTTCCTGGCGGCAGGGCGCCGGAAGGCGAATACGCGACCATTACCGCCGGGCAAATTGTCGATAAGCATGTGGTTGTCGCGATAACCATTCTCTCCGACGGCCTCGACAACAAGGGCTTCACCGATGCGCTCGCAATCGCGGAGACTTTCGTCGTTGGACCGGGCATCGTTGCGGTCAATCCCGATGGCGGGGACATGCGCCTACCCGATGCGCCGGCGGGCTTCACCTGGCAGCGTGTTCCGGAAATCAAAGGCGCCTTCCTGAAGCCGACTGGCTGGCATTTCGATACGCAGCACGAAGGCGGGGACGACGCTTACTTCCTCAGCCTCGAACCAAATACTTCGCCCGATGGTTTCGATACCGGCATGACGGTGAACGTCACCCGCAACGTTCCCGGCAAAACCGGCATGGCGCCGTCTCAGTACGCCGCTGCATTTATCGAAGCCGGTGCAAGCGAATTCGAAGTGATTGGCGAAACGTTTTCCAACGCACGCGGCCCGTACGTTTCGCACGGCGGACTGTTTCGTGCGACCGATCCGATCAAAGGGGACTTCAATTCGCAGATGGTTGCCATTGCGAACGACTCGACCGGCACGGTTTACTTCGTCATTTTCGAGGCGCCCGCGAAGAACTGGGCGGCGGCCTGGCAGATCGGTCAGGTCATGCTGGAAAAAATGGCGATAAACGATTCGATCTGATCATCGATTCCACGACCGGTACGCATAAGGGTAATCACCGCGACCCCGCTCGGGTCAGCTTGCGACGGTCTTCTTGCAATCTCCCCGGTTGTTGTTTACGACTGACGGCATGAGCGATTGCCTGATCATCACCGCGGCCGCGCAGGCGTTCGCCGAAGAGCTGCACAATCATGGGGCCGGCGACATTGCGGTTACGCCCTGCGCGACGGCCGAAGCGGCGCTGGATCAATACGCGGGCGAGAAAATCCTGTTCGGCAATCCGGACCTGATCGCGGCCGTGCTCGAGCAACTGCCGGCAGTGGAATGGGTGCAGTCCACGTGGGCCGGGGTCACGCCGCTGATCAGGTCATCGAGACGCGAATATATCCTGACAGGTGTCAAGGATGTATTCGGCCCGCAGATGTCCGAATACGTTTTCGGCTACCTGCTCGCGCACGAACTGAAAGTGCTCGAGCGCAACGCGGCACAGCGCCGAAAAGAGTGGTTCAGGGAGGACTCCGGCGTGCTTGCCGGCCGCCGCATCGGCATCATGGGGACCGGCTCGATCGGTGCGCACATCGCGAAAACGGCGCGCTGTTTCGGCATGTCCGTGCGGGGACTGTCGCGAACGGGCGCCGACGCTGCAAACTTCGACGAGGTGTTCGCCATCGATGCACTCGACCGTTTCCTCGCCGGTCTCGATCATGTCGTCTCGACACTGCCGCAGACGCCTGCGACGGACCGGTTGCTCGATGCGGAATCTCTGTCAAAGCTCCCCGCACATGCCTACCTGGTCAACGTCGGGCGAAGCAACGTCATCGACGATGCAGCCCTGGCCGATGCGTTGTCGAACGGCCGGCTGGCCGGCGCGGCGCTGGACGTCTTCGACGAGGAGCCCCTGCCCGAAACCAGCCCGCTCTGGGACGTACCCGGGTTGTCGATCACCGCACATATTGCCGCGATCAGCCATCCGTCACTGATCGTGCCGATATTCGTCGACAACTATCGACGCTACGTCCGCGGCGACGCGTTGAAGTACGTGATCGACTTTGACGCCGGCTATTGAGGTTTCCCGGAAATCGGCGCCTGGTTCAGGCGCCGATTTCCTGTCCGACGTCACCGGCGAAGGCGCCGCTGGCGTGGGTCGTCATCGCGGCGTCCGGCGGATTCATCAGCCGTTTTTTCTCGTGCCTGTATTCGGTGACCTCGCGACCGACGTCGGCGAGTGTTTTCAGCAGCACGAAGAGAATGGCCAGGCCGGGATGATCGGTATCTCCCAGTGAAATCATTGCCAGCATCAGGCCCAGGTGCATCGGGATCAATCGCCACGTCAGCCGGCTCTCGACCAGCGTCAGGCTGACCGGTGCCGAGTGCCGGTCCCGAATGTCGTCCCTGGAGCCGAAGAGGAAGCTTGCGAAAAAGGCGACGCCCGCCAGCAGCATGAACCCGGCGTCCACGGGCTCGGGCAGCCCGGAAGTAAACAGGATTATCCCGAGGTACATGATGTAGAAGAAAGCGTAGGCGGGAATGTTCTTGTCGAGGAACTCCTGCTTGACAATTTCGACTGGCCTGTCGGCAAAGCGCGGGTCACGTGTGTCGAATAGCTTTTTATTCCTGACGTGGCGGGCCGTGAACAGGCTGATCAAAATCGCTTCGAACCAGTACACGTAGATAATGTTGGAAAAGGTCCAGTCGGCCTCGATGCACGGGACCAGAAGCGCCATGTTGGTCACGAACGCCATCGCCTGGCGCCGCATCGTGCCCAGGAACAGCGAATTGATTTTCATGTCGAGAATCGTTTTCGTCGCGACGGGGTGTGTTCGTGTCAGGCAAAAATGGGTTGCGAAGCCAATCATGCCGACGATGAAAACGAACAATCCTTCGACAAGCTTCAATTTTGACGGGTACTGATCCGAGTCTTCGGAAAAGTACTCCAGGTAGATCTCGAGCGGCAAGGCGACGACGACCAGGCCAATCATCATCCAGCAAACGATGAGCGCGCAGATGTAGACGGCCTTCCCTCCGCGCCCGAGGAGCGCGACGACGACGGGCAGGAACAGCAAGTAGCTCCAGGCCAGGCCCGACCACGTTGATGCCGATAACGCGGAGATCGTGTCTGTCAGCAGAATGAGAGCGTAAAACACGATGAGTAGTTTGTTCGGACTGACCAATTCTGTGACCCCGGTCCGAATGCTGCATCGATACTACGTGCCGGGGTTCGAGCGGTACGTGATACAGGTTCCGGAATCGGCCGAAAATTTGCGAAAGCGTGGCGCCTTTTGGGCGCGTGGCTTGATTACTGTTCGCGAAACGGCAGTACGACCTGCGTGAAATATCGCCGGTTGCGCTCCACGGTGATCGTCGGCACGCCGCCGTCCAGCGGGTATCGCGCAAACGTGTCGTCGTCCGCGCCGGCAACCGCGATGCGCAGGCGGTGGCCTTTCCTTATCAGTACCGACGTCGCCCAGAGCTCGAACCTGAGTTCCGCGACTTCGCCCGGCACCAGCGGCATCGCGTCGGCGCGCAGTTCACTGCGGTGCGGGCCGAGCTTGCGGTACGGGGGCGGATCGTTGCTGATGCGGCGCATGATGCCGCGCAGCTGCCCTTCGGTAATGTAGGTGACGCGCCCGTCGGGAGCGACGTCCTCAAGATAGACAGTAAAAAGACCGTCATCGTGTGTCGATCGAACGAACAGCGTGACGATCGGGTGGCCGGTGATCTCCCGGTCGTCGGCAAAAGGGTCGCTCGTGTAAGTCAGCAGCTTCCGATGCTCGTGCCGGCGGTCGCCGTACACCACATCGCCGCCTCCGCCGTTGTTCGTAAACCACCGGTTGTGGCGGCCGGTCGTTGCCGTGTATTCGATCACGTAGTCGTCCGAAGCCGACTCGGCCACCGGGCGCGTCGTCGTCAACGCGCCATCCGCGCCGAAATACCACGTCTCGTTCGCGAACCCTTCCGGTGGCCAGGCAGTGGTTGTCGTCCAGGTGCCGGCGCCGAGCGTGTAGTAAGTAATGCTGGAACGAATCGGTTCTTCGCCGCCTTCTTTCAGGTAGCGATCGAAAAATCGGATCATTTGCACAAACTGCTCGTTCGCGTCGGGTGACACCGGCGTGTCGTCCGGATTGAACGGGTCGGCATCGCGACGCGCACCGTGATCCCAGGGGCCGATGTAGACCTCCTGCGGATTGTCGATCGTCATGTAGCGACCGAGCGTGCCGTTGACGGTTGCCGCGTCCTGCCAGCCGGCGCGTATGAACATCGCAACGCCCGAGGCTTCAATCTTCGGCAGGTGTCCGGCCGGGCTGCCGAGGTAGCCCGCGTTGCGGACGCCGCCCTCGCCCCACGGGTCGTCCCGAAACTGGTAGCCGCGCGCCGCATGATACGGGTGCACGTTGCGCTCGTGTTCGCGAACTGCCTCGCGCAAAAGCGCGCCGTCGGTGTCCGCGTCGACCGGTTTGACGCCGAGCCAGGTTTTCTTCAGATCTTCGCAATCTCTGCCGTCAACGCCGCGCAGCTCGCACAGCGCGTTCCGGTCCATCATGTTGACGCGATTGCCCCACCGCTCGAGCGTGCCGCGTGTGAACGCACCGCCCGGAAATGCGAGATGGCCGAAATTGTCGAAATCATTGAACAGCGGAGCCACCGCTTTGACCGCCGCGTGCTGGTTGACGGCAAGCAGCTCGGCGGTGTTGCCTGCATAGGAAACGCCGTATGAACCTATTCGCTGATTCGACCAGGGCTGCAGCGTGATCCACTCGGCGATCTCGCCATAGTCCGTTGCCTCTTCGACGCTGCGCTCGTAGGCACGCCAGCCGAACGACGCGCCGCTGCCCCGCGCATCGACCAGCACCAGCGCGTAACCGGCCGCATTGACGCGGTTCGCTTCATCGTAGCGGTTGTCGTCTTCGACCCGGCCGCTCGCGTGCTGCATGGCTCGCCAGTAGCGCGTCGCATGCATCAGGGTGGGAATCTTCTCGCCTGCTTCGAGCGACTCCGGAAGCCAGACGTCGATCGCAATGCGTACGCCGTCGCGCATCGTGACGTACAGCGCCTGGTTGCGCGGATAGTCGCCCGCGTGCGCCAGCGCAGCGAGCAGGAGTGTCGCCAGGATGGCAGTAACCCGATTCATCCTGTCGCGACCAGGCGGCCGCTGCGGTAGTCGGCGATCGCCTGTTCGATTTCCTCCTTCGTGTTCATTACGAACGGACCGTACTGCGCCACCGGTTCATTCAGCGGTTTCCCGGCCAGAAAGATAAAGCGAGTCTCTTCGCCGCCGGATTGGACCTCTACACGATCTCCGTTCTGCAGGATGCCGAGCGCCTGCACGCCCAAACGTTGTCCGTCAGGGCCGACGGCGAGCTCACCCTCGTAGGGATAGACGAATGCTGCGTGCGCTGGCGGCACCGCCGTCCCGAACCGCTGGTCCGGCGCCAGGTGCACGTCATAGAAAATCGGCTCGGTCGTCAGCCCGTCGATCGGGCCGACGGTTTTTGCATCGCCTTCGCCATAGCGGCCGGCGATGACCTTGACGCGCACGCCCTCGGTTTCGACAACGGGAATTTCGGCGGCGGGAATATC
>CALKYK010000083.1 GCA_938003715.1 uncultured Gammaproteobacteria bacterium | reverse complement strand
GGCATCCCGATCGTCGTCAACGCGGTCAACGCGGTCAATCGCAGCCGCGCCGGGCGCAAGCTCGTCGAAAAGACGCTCGGCGTACACCCGGACGCGCCTGTCCCCGACTACCATGCCAACACCGCGCGCAAGCGCCTCGCCTCGCGCCGCGCGGAAAGCGGCGACGGCGCGGAAGCGACCGACGCGACGCGCGGGCGCGTGGTGCTGTTCACTACCTGCTACGGCAACCGCAACCTGCCGTCGATGGCCGAGGACCTGGTCGCCGTGTTCGAGCACAACGGTATTCCGGTCACGCTCGCCTCGAGCGAAGTCTGCTGCGCCATGCCGAAGCTCGAACTGGGTGACCTGTCGGCCGTCGAGCGGGCCAAGGACGAAAACATCGCGGCGCTCGTTCGCCACGTCGACGCCGGCTGGGACATCGTGTCACCGATACCGTCCTGCACGCTGATGTTCAAACAGGAGCTGCCGCTCATGTTCCCGGACGATCCGGACGTCCTCAAGGTGCGCGACGCGATGTTCGACCCGTTCGAATACCTCGCGCTGCGGCACAAGGCCGGCCGGCTCGATACCGATTTCAAGGCCTCGCTCGGCAAGGTGTCCTACCAGGTGCCCTGTCACCTGCGCGTACAGAACATCGGGCTCAAGACCCGCGACATCCTGAAGCTCGTGCCGGACACCGAGGTGCAGGTCATCGAACGCTGCTCCGGCCACGACGGCACCTACGGCGTGAAGAAGGAAACCTACGAGATCGCGAAAAAAATCGCGCGGCCAATCGTCGGTAAGGTCAACGGCGCCGGCGCCGACCATTTCACCAGCGACTGCCCGATGGCGGCCGAAATGGTCGCCCAGGGCGTGGACGACAGGGATGCCGAGAACCCGATGGGGCTTCTGCGGCAGGCCTATGGGATTTGAAGAGAGCAAAGCAGTGGAAAAACTGACGCGGGAAAACCTGTACAGCCTTGAACAGTACGCGGGCATACGCGCGGAATTCCGCGACAAGGTCATCGCCCACAAGCGCGACCGACAGCTGCCGCTCGGCACCAATGCCACGCTCTACTTCGAAGACCGGCTCACAATGCAGTACCAGGTCCAGGAAATGCTGCGCATCGAACGCCTGTTCGAGGCGCACGAGATCCAGGACGAACTGGATGCCTACAATCCGCTCATCCCCGACGGCGCGAACTGGAAGGCGACGTTCATGGTCGAGTTTCCCGACATCGACGAGCGCCGTGCCATGCTCAAACGCCTGGTCGGTATCGAGAACAAGGTCTGGCTGCAGGTCGGCGAATTCGACCCGATCCGGCCTATTGCCGACGAGGACCTGGAGCGCACCGACGCGGAAAAGACCTCCGCCGTGCACTTCCTGCGCTTCGAGCTGCCCGGGGAACAGATTGCTGCGCTGAAAGACGGCGCAGAACTCGCCGCCGGCATCGATCACGAGAACTACATGGTCGAAGTGCGGCCGGTCCCCGCCAACGTCCGCGAATCGCTCGTCAGCGACCTCGACTGACCCGCCGACCGCGGCTTTCCACTCCTGAACGGGGTGGTTCTCCTGTCGCTGGCACGTGCTGCAAAGGGCGGCGGACATCGGGTATGTCTTTCGACCGAGTCAAGGGCTTTTCGAGGGAGAAAGACATACCCGGTGGTCGCCGCCAACGTGACGACCGCCTGCCGACACCACATCCGCGGACGCGTGCCGCGGCCAAGTGCCTGAATTCACAAAGACGTAAGGAATTCAGTGCGCTAGAATCGGCGCGGGCAGTCTGACTCGCTTGGGGCAATCGATCAGATGGGCAAACGTTACGATGCGGCGGACATCGAGGTCCTGTCGGGTCTCGAGCCGGTGCGGCGGCGGCCGGGTATGTATACCGATACGTCGCGGCCGAACCATCTCGCGCACGAGGTGATCGACAACAGCGTCGACGAGGCGCTGGCCGGCTACTGCAAGAAAATCGAGGTCACGCTGCACGCCGACGGCTCGGTCGAGGTCGACGACGACGGGCGTGGCATGCCGGTCGACAAGCATCCGAAGGAAAAGATACCGGGCGTCGAGCTGATCCTGACCCGCCTGCACGCGGGCGGCAAATTCAACAAGGAAAACTACCAGTACTCCGGCGGCCTGCACGGCGTCGGGGTGTCGGTGGTGAACGCGCTGTCGAAGAATCTCGAGGTGTGGATACGGCGGGGCGGCAAGGAATACAACCTGAGCTTCGCCGGCGGCAAGAAGCGCGGCAGGCTCGAGGTGGTCGGCAAGGTCGGCAAGGCGAATACCGGCACGACGATCCGTTTCTGGCCCGATCCGAAGTATTTCGATTCGGCGAAAATATCTGTCACCAGACTGAAGCACGTGCTGAAAGCGAAGGCGGTGCTGTGCCCGGGCCTCACGGTGCGGTTGAAGGTTGCGAAGCCGAAAGAGGCGGCGGAGTGGTGCTACACGGGCGGCCTCGAGGAGTACCTGAAGGAGGCGATCGGCAAGGCGGAGATCCTGCCGGCCGAGCCGTTTTCCGGGTCGCTGTCCGGCACCCACGAGGCGGTCGACTGGGCACTGGCATGGCTGACCGACGGCACCCAGGCCGTCGCCGAAAGCTACGTAAACCTGGTGCCGACGCCGCAGGGTGGCACCCACGTCAACGGGCTGCGCACCGGCCTGACAAACGCGCTGCGCGAATTCTGCGATTTCAGGAGCCTCCTGCCGCGCGGCGTGCAGCTCGCGCCGGAGGACGTCTGGGACGGCTTGAACTTCGTCCTGTCGGCCAAGCTCGAGGACCCGCAGTTCTCCGGCCAGACCAAGGAACGACTGTCCTCGCGCGAATCGGCGGCGTTCGTCGGCGGCGTGATCAAGGACGGCTTCGCCCTGTGGCTTAACCAGCATCCGGAGACGGGCGACGCGATTGCACAGCTCGCCATTGCGAAGGCGCAGAAGCGCCTCAAGGCGGCGAAGAAAGTCGTGCGCAAGAAAGTCGTCTCGGGGCCGGCGCTCCCGGGCAAGCTCGCCGACTGCACGTCCCAGGAACCGGAGCTATGCGAGCTGTTCCTGGTCGAGGGCGACTCGGCCGGCGGCTCGGCAAAGCAGGCACGCGACCGGCACACGCAGGCGATCATGCCGCTCCGCGGCAAGATCCTGAACACCTGGGAAGTGGACGCCGGCGAGATCCTCGGCTCACAGGAAGTGCACGACATCGCGACCGCGCTCGGCGTCGACCCCGGCAGCGCGAATCTGGACAACCTCCGCTACCACAAGGTCTGCATCCTCGCCGACGCGGACTCCGACGGCCTGCACATCGCGACGCTCCTGTGCGCGCTGTTCCTGCGCCATTTCCGCGAGCTGGTGCTGGCGGGACACGTGTACGTCGCGATGCCGCCGCTGTATCGCATCGACGTCGGCAAGGAAGTGTTCTACGCGCTCGACGAATCGGAACGCCAGGGCATCCTCGACCGCATCGACGCCGAGAAGATCCGCGGCAAGATCACGGTGACGCGCTTCAAGGGCCTCGGTGAAATGAGTCCGGCGCAGCTACGCGAGACGACGATGAACCGCGATACGCGGCGCCTGGTGCAGCTCACCGTCAGCGGCAAGGACAAGACCGATCAGCTGATGGACATGCTGCTCGCTAAAAAACGTGCGCCGGACCGGCGCAAGTGGCTGGAAGAGAAAGGCAACCTCGCCGAGGTCTGACCCGGCGCGGAGGACGCAATGCAAAACACGCTCAATCTCGAAGGCGTCGAACAGCAGTCGCTGAAGGACTACACGGAGAAGGCGTACCTCGACTACTCGATGTACGTGATCCTCGACCGGGCATTGCCGCAGATCGGCGACGGCCTTAAACCGGTGCAGCGGCGCATCGTCTACGCGATGAGCGAGCTCGGCCTGTCGGCCGGGCAGAAGCACAAGAAATCGGCGCGCACGGTCGGTGACGTCATCGGCAAGTATCACCCGCACGGGGACTCCGCCTGCTACGAGGCGATGGTGCTGATGGCGCAGGGTTTTTCCTACCGCTATCCGATCATCGACGGCCAGGGCAACTGGGGCTCGACCGACGATCCCAAGTCGTTCGCCGCGATGCGTTACACGGAATCGCGCCTGCATCCGTACGCAAAAGTGCTCCTGGCCGAGCTGGGGCAGGGCACCGTCGACTGGGCGCCAAACTTCGACGGCACGCTGGACGAACCGATGGTGTTGCCCGCACGCTTGCCGAACCTGTTGCTGAACGGCACCACCGGCATCGCGGTGGGCATGTCGACCGACGTGCCGCCGCACAACCTGCGCGAAGTGGCGAAAGCGCTGGTACACCTGATCGACAATCCCAAGGCGACCGTTGCGCAGCTGATGAAGCACGTCAAGGGTCCGGACTTCCCGACCGGCGGCGAACTCGTCTCGCCGCGTGCGGACATCAGGCAGATCTACACGAGCGGGGGCGGCACATTGCGCCTGCGCGCCTCGTACCGTCGCGAAAACGGTGACGTCGTCATCACCTCGCTGCCGTACCAGGTGTCGGGCAGCAAGGTTCTGGAGCAGATCGCGACGCAGATGCGGGCCAAGAAACTGCCGCTGGTCGAGGATCTGCGCGACGAGTCGGATCACGAAGACCCGATACGACTGGTCATTACGCCGAAGTCGAACCGCGTCGACGTCGACGAGCTGATGTCCCACCTCTTTTCGACGACGTCGCTCGAGCGCACCGTACGCGTCAACATGAACGTCGTCGGCCTGGACGGCAGGCCGCGCACGTTCAACCTGGTCGGGCTGCTCGCCGAGTGGCTGAAGTTCCGTCGCGCCACGGTGAAACGGCGCCTCCAGCACCGGCTGCAGATCGTGCTGGACCGGCTGCACATACTCGACGGCCTGCTGATCGCCTACCTGAATATCGACGAGGTGATTCGCATCATCCGCACCAGGGACGAGCCGAAGCCCGAGCTGATGAAAAAATTCAAACTCAGCGACACGCAGGCGGAGGCGATCCTGAACCTGCGGCTCAGGAATCTGGCGAAGCTCGAAGAGGTCAAGATCAAGGGCGAGCAAAAGGAGCTGTCCGAGGAACGCAAGACGCTCGAGCAGACGCTGAAGAGCGCTGCGCGCCTCAAGACGTTGATCAAGAAGGAGATACAGGCGGACGCCGAGACCTACGGCGACGAACGGCGTACCGCGATCGTCGAGCGTGAGGCCGCTCAGGCGCTCGACGAAACGCAGCTCGTCGCGAGCGAACCGGTTACCGTTGTGCTGTCGCAGCGCGGCTGGGCGCGGGCAGCGAAAGGCCACGAGATCGATCCCTTCGCGCTGAACTACAAATCGGGTGACGGTTTCCTCGCCGCGGCGCGCGGCCGCAGCAACCAGCTCGCGATGTTCATCGACAGCACCGGGCGGGTCTACAGCGCGCTGGCCCAGACTCTGCCGTCTGCGCGCGGGCAGGGAGAGCCCTTGTCGGGACGCTTCAAACCGCCGGACGGCGCCGAATTCTGCGGCACCATGATCGGCGAGGCCGACGACCGCTGCCTGCTCGCGAGCGATGCCGGATACGGTTTCGTCGCGACGCTCGGCGAACTGGTCACGCGCAACAAGGCCGGCAAGGCGGTGCTGCGCGTGCCGCCCGGCGGTCGCGCCGTCGTGCCCGCAGCAGTGCCGCGCGACGTCGAGTGCCTGATTGCCGCCGTATCCTCGATCGGCCGGCTGCTGTGCTTCGAGATGGACGAGCTGCCCGAGCTTGCCAAGGGCAAGGGCAACAAGCTCATCAACATTCCGTCGAAGAAATACAAGGCGGGCGAAGAAATACTGGTTGCCGCCGCGGTGATTCCGGAGGACGGCAACCTGCTGGTCGTCACGGCGAACCGCAGCATGACGCTGAAGTGGGACGACCTCGACCGCTACTACGGCGAGCGCGCCCTGCGCGGCAGCCTGCTGCCGCAGGGCTGGCGCAAGGTCGTGCGACTGGCGGGAGAGGCGCCGGAGTAGACGTCGACCGGAGGCGTCAGGACGCGCGGGTCTTTTTCGTCTCGATCGTGTCCTCGCCGATGTCCATCTCGATCGTGATCTCGCCGTCGGCGAGCGCGTCGTTCTCGGCCTCGACTTCCGTCGGCAGGCTCGCCGTCAGCTCGGCGGTATTCGCAGGATCTGAAACCGGCGGCATCTCGACGGTCGAGTCGCCGCGTCCATCCTGTTCGACGGTCGGTGCTTCGCTGACCAGGACCTCCTCCTCGATCGTCGGCATCTCGGAGGTCGCATCGCGTTCCTCGTCGGCGTCCATGCGCGCCGCGAGCTCGATGGCCGCTTTCGCGATTTCGTCGTTCAGCGCCTGGGTCGCCGTCATCTCTTCCTCGTAATCCTGCTCGAGGATACTGTAGTCGAGTTCGTTGTTCAGCGTGTAGTCCGCTTCGTCCACGTCATCGACCATTGGCATCTGCGCCGTCACCGCCTGCAGGTCCTGAGCCGTGACGTCGTTTTCGACGATTGGTTCGCGTGTAGCATCGACGATCATCGACAGGTCGTACTGCGCGCTGTCGTCATCGCTCGGCGGCACTTCTTCTTCCAGAATCGACGATTCCTCGGTGCGGTGATTCGGCGGGATGATGTCCGTGGACGGCTCTGCCTTTGACTCCGCTGCCTCAGCCGGAAACTCCATGAACGCCGCGTTCTCGCCGCTTCCCGTCGCCGCGTAGCCGAAGTCCTCTGCAACGTCGAGGTCGGCATCGCCCTTGAGGCCGGTACCGTCGTCGAGATCCGCGTCCAGGCTGATCGCCCGTGAATTGACCGTGTCCTCGAACTCGTAGTCGATCTCGTCGAGCACCGGGACCGGGCGCGACGGATCGTCGGTGCGGCGCCGCGGCGGCCGGATGGCAGCCCCGACCGGGGTCGATCCGAAACGCTCGCGAAGCGAGCGACCGAAGAACAGGAGTCCGAGTATCAGCGCGACGCCGCTGCCGCCCAGCCACAGCAGCCAGTCCCAGGCGCCACTGGTGGCTGCCGGCGGCGTGGCCGCGCGGGGCACCGCGGACTCGATGCGCGTATCCGGTATGTCGATCACCGGTTCCGCTTCGCCGATCGGCGTGCGCACGGTGCTCGCGCCGCCGACGATGACGTCGCCGGGGCGCAGTTCGGGTGCCGCGGCATCACGGACCGCCGGCGCCTCGACTGCAGCTTCAGCCGCCGATGCGGCTGGCACCGCCGTCGTTTCTGCCGGGGCAGTGACCGCAACGGGCACCGGCTCCGGGACGGATGCAGGCGATGTCACTGCCGCAGTTGCCGTATTCGTAACGGATTCGGTCGCGGAGCTTGCGCCGGCGCCGTCGTAGGCGCGCACGGAAGTCTGCGGCGCTTCGGTGACGGCGGTTGCCGGTGCCGTCGGAGCGTCGAGCGACACGACCGAGGCGCCGCCGAGATCCGGGATGTCGAGCCACGACCCCGCCATCAGGCGGTTTACGTCGTTATCCACGAACGCGTGCGGATTGGCGTCGAAAATCGCGTAAACCGCGGGCCACATCGTCAGGCTCCGGTCCTCGATTCTCGCCACGATCGTTGACAGTGTGTCGCCCGGCTGCACACGATAACGGGAGCGTACTTCGATCGGCGCATTGTTGCCTGGCACGGTCCGCCGCGGTGTGGCGGGTGCCTGACTTTCCTGGCGCGCCGCTACCGGCTCGGCCGTCGCCGGCACCTTGGCGGCCGGGGCCTGTTGCGCTGCGGTGGTCGCCGGGCGCGCCGGGTCGACCATCAGCATGTATTCACGCTGCAGGTGCGGCGTATACGGACAGTCGACGGAAAGCTGCAGTGCAAGCAGCGGCTCTTTCACCGCGGTTGCGCCGCTGATCAGGATGGCGCCGTCGGTTACCGAGATCCGCGCGCGGCTGACGTTCGGCATGCCGTTTGCTGTGATGCCCGGGCGCAGGAAGATACAGAAGTCGTACAGCTGTTCATTCGGGTTCAGCGCGTAGGCAATGCTCGCGCGCAGCGGCTGCCCCAGCGATGAGTCGACCTGGATGTCGCCCAGTTCCAGGGCCGCGGCGCCCTGTGCGCCGAGCGTGCAGGCGCCGCCGACGGCCAGCAGTGCGGGTATGAGCGGCGGCGTCGGGCGTCTGGATGAGGTCTTGTTCGTGTTGCGCTTCGGCATTTTTTTCACTGATCAACTCTCCGATGTCTCCAACCGTCCGGTTCCGGCCGCGACGGCACGCGGATCTTTCCGCAGTCAGCGTTTCGCTACAGGGTAGGTAGCGTAAATAAAGGAGTAAACAGACCTTATCTCCGTTTTTGACATTGCGCGGCAGGTAGTGCCGCACGGCGGCAGAACTGTGATCCGTGTCACAAATCGGGGCATGAACCGTTTAACTTAAAAGACGCGAAGAATTTCGGCGTCATCGCGTTTTGCGCAAACGTGCGCGGCCACAGCGCGCACAATCAGCTGTTCGCGATCGCTTCCAGGGTCGTGGTCGTCGGCGTGACGGGGTCCTGCAACACGACTTCCGGCTCGTGGACGTAGTGGCCCTGCATGAAGTGCACGCCCAGCTGGAACAGGACCGCCATGGCATTCGCATTTTCGACCCGCTCGGCGATGGTCAGGATCTTGCGTTCGTCGGCGGCCGCGGCGAGCGTGCGCACGGCTTCCTGCATGCTCGTATCAGTGGTCAGCGAATGCATCAGTTCGCCGTTGATCTTCAGGTAATTCGGCTTGAGGATATCGAGGATCTGGAACCGGTTCTTGTCGACGCCGTAGTGCTCGATGGCGAATTCGCAGCCGATCTTGCGCAGTTCGTCGGTCTTCTTTTTCGTTTCCTTGATGTACTTTGCCGCTTCCTGTTCAGGGACCTGGAAGCAGATGCGTGCCGGTTCGAGTTCGGCCTTGGCGAATTCTTCCCTAAGCCAGGCAGCAAGCGTACCGTCCGCCATGGATTGTCGTGACAGGCGAATGAAGACTTTCTCCGCATCGTTTTCGCGACTGAATTCCATCGATGCGCCGATGATCCAGCGATCGATCGTCTTCATCAGGTTGTTGCGTTCTGCGGCAGGCAGGAATTCCGATGGCAGGATCGCATTGCCCTGTTCATCGATCATCCGCACCAGCATGTCGTACATGCTGCTGGCATCGCTGCGCAGCCCTGCGATCGGCAGCTGTGCGAGACGGAAGCGGCTTTCCATTAGCGCCGCCTTGATGCGCTTGACCCAGATCGCGTCGTAGCGACGCAGGCGCGTGTCGACGTCGTTCGACTCGCGCAGGAACGCGGTGTTGCCGCCGTTCTTCTTGCCTTCGCGGTGCGCGTCAGCAGCGGCGGATACGATTTCCTCGAGCGAACTGTAGACGCCGGAGATGCCGATCACACCGACGGTGCAGGTGAGGTGGACTTTCTGCTCGCCGATCGTGAACTCGCATTTGGCAATGTGCTCGTCCAGCTGCGTGCCCCAGACTTCGGCGTCACGTTCGCTGCCACGTTCGAGCAGCGCCATGATCGTCGTGCCTTCGAAGCGCCCGGCGACGTCGCGCGGGTGCATGCGCTTGCGGCACTCCTCTGCGAACTGGGCGAGGATCTCCTCGGTCTCGAGGATGCCCACCGCCCTGCGAACCTGGGAGAAGTCGTCGGGCTTGATGTAGACCAGCGCGTGCAGGCCGGATTTGGGCTTGGATTTCAGTCGTTTCGTAACCCGGTCGAGAAACTGGGCGCGGTGGAAGAAAAGCGTGGTCGGATCGCGTTTCAACGCCTCGTGCACGAGCTTGGTGGGTTCTTCAGCGACCTTGACCTGCGGCACGATGCGTATCTGCACGCACGGACCGTCGTCGAGGTCGGCGGCCTGGAACTCGAGCTGCATTGGGTCCGCTTTCGCATCCGCGCCCCTGGCGCGCGCCTCGAGCCGCTCCCCCTTCTGCCACTTGCCCTTGGCGGTTGCGATCAGCGCACCCTTGACCGCGGCGTGGCTCGCGTCCTGGAAGTGATCCATCAGCGGCATGCCCTGCACCTCGTTTTTCGAGGCAAGCTGAAACATGGCCAGCCAGGCCGCGTTGACTTCGATGACGATGCCTTCCTGCACATACGCGATCGCGGCGCTGGAGTTCTGCATGTAGTCCTGCAGTTGGCGCCGGTACTCTGTCGCCGAGTTGAGCGTCGAGTTCAGCGCGCGCTCGAGTCGGAACGCCCGCAGCTCGCGTCCGACGACCGCCTGCAGGCGCGCCTTCTGCTCGAGCGACACGAGGTCCGATGCACCCTCCCGCATCGCGGCGAGAATCTCGTCCTCGGTTGCGGTGTTTTTCATACCGATTACAGGCACTTCCGGAATGTAGGCGTCTTTCTGTTTGATGACCTGGCGCAGCGAGTCGCTGTAACGATCGCAATTCAGGAGGATGAGTTCGATTTTTTCCCGGCCCAGGAGCGCATCGAATTTCTGCGGATTACGCGCCCATCGGCAGTGTGCCGCGTGGCCGGCATCGCGTAGCGTGGAGTTGACGAGCTGGACGTCGTCTTCGTCTGCTGTCAGGACGGCGATGGAGATATTGTGCTCGTCGGTCAAGTCGCTTTCCCTGCCCTACGTCGTCATCCGTGCAATTTTGTAAACAA
>CALKYK010000082.1 GCA_938003715.1 uncultured Gammaproteobacteria bacterium | reverse complement strand
GACGCGGCCGTGCACCGCCTCGCGCACCTCGCACCCGGGCGCGGCGCCGGCGAGCCGATCCCGCAGGGCGTCCGCGCGGTCGGGCGCGAGGTCGCGCTTCGTCAGGACGATGCGGTCGGCGAACTCCACCTGCCGCGCCGCCTCGGGCTGCGTGTCCAGGAGTTCATCGCCCCGCAGCGCGTCGACGACCGCCACGACCCCGGCCGGGCGCGCGAGCGCCTTCAGGCGCGGGTCCGTCGCGAAGGAGTGCAGCACCGGCGCGGGATCGGCCACGCCGGTCGTCTCCAGCACGATGCGCGCGGGCGCGAGCGCCGCGACGCGGGCCACAGCGGCGTGCAGGTCGTCGCGGAGCGCGCAACACACGCAGCCGGACGCGAGCGCGAGGACGTCCTCGTCGACGCGTTCCAGCAGGTGCCCGTCCAGGGGAAGGTCGCCCACCTCGTTCACGAGCGCCGCGATGCGCTCGCCGCCGGGATCGCGCAGCAGCGCGGCGAGCAGCGTCGTCTTGCCGCTGCCCAGGAATCCCGTGAGAACGTGGAGGGGGACCGGGGGCACGGTTGGCTAGGATAGCGCCCATGGAGCCCCGGCACCTCGTGGACGTGCACGTGCACCTGAACAACTACCACGAGACCACCCGCCGCCCGCGGAAGGAGAACGTGCTGGAGCTCTTCGCGAAGATGGAGGAAGTCGGCGTGGACCACGCCGTCGTGATCACCTCCTACCGCATCGACCTCGACCGTCCCAGCGTCGAGGAGGTGTACGAGGTGCTCGCCCGGGATCCGCGCGCGACCGTCGTCGAGGGCCTGCGCTGGCGCGGCGACGTGCGGACGGACCTGTTCGGGCTGGAGGAGCGCATCCGGGACGGCATCGTGAAGGGCATCAAGCTCTACCCGGGCTACGACCGGTACCCCATCAACGACCCGTCCCTGGAGACGGTCTTCCGCATCGCCGCGAAGCACGACGTGCCCGTCATGATCCACACGGGGGACACCTACTCGAAGACCGCCAAGGTGCGCATGGCGCACCCGCTGCTCGTGGACGACGTGGCCGTGGACTACCCCGACGTGAAGTTCGTGATGTGCCACCTCGGCAACCCCTGGTTCCAGGACGCGGCCGAGGTGCTCTACAAGAACGACAACGTCTACGCCGACATCTCGGGCCTCACGCTGGGGGAGTTCAGCTACGAGTTCGAGCGATACATGGCGATGCGGCTGAAGGAGATGATCACGTACATGGGCGATCCGGGAAAGCAGCTCATGTACGGCTCCGACTGGCCCCTCGTGCGCATGAAGCCGTACCGCAAGTTCCTCAACGAGCTCGCCTTCGAGCCCGAGGCGCTCGAGAACATCGCGTGGCGCACGGCGGCGCGGCTGTTCCGGATCGACGGCGCCGTGCTGGGCTGAGCCATGAAGGAGCGCGACCTCGACGAGTTCGAATCGCTCTTCCGGCGCGCGGTGATCCCGACGATCGAGGTCGACGCGATCGAGGTGCGCGACATCGTGGTGCTGGCCGACTTCTCCGAGCGGGCGGAGGCGTGCGGCGCCATCGCCGCCGAGCTGAAGGAGCGCTTCGGGGCCCGGGTGAGCGCGCGGTTCCTGCTGCACCCGCGCGACCACGACCACGAGGGCGAGGCCCGCGCCCTCATGGAGCGGGTCGCCGCGGACGAGCGGCGCGTCGTGGAGGGCGACCCGGCCGCCGCGCTGAAGCGCATCGTGGACGAGGAGAAGCCCTCGATGATCCTCGCTCCCGCGCCGCTGCACCTGCACGACCCCTCGCCGGAGGCCGACGCCCTGGGCGAGTTCCTCGACCGGCTCCTCGTGGCGACGGCGATCCCCACGCTGCTCGTGCGGCGGCCGGCGCGGGAGTCCGTGTTCCGCCGCATCCTCGCGAAGATCCCCGGGGGCCGCCACGAGCTGATCGAGCAGTTCTCCTTCGCCTTCGCCCTGTGCCCGCCGGGCGGCCTCGTGCGCCTGCTCCACGTCGTCGAGAAGGAGCGGCTCGACGAGCTGGCCGAGGTGCTGCGCGTCGCCCCCGGCATCGACACGGAGGAGGGCGCCGCGGGGCTTCTCGACGCGATCGAGACGCGCATGAACCAGCTGCTGCGCGGCGCCGTGCGCACGGCGAAAGACGCCGGGTTCACCGTGGAGGCCGACGTGGACGTGGGCGACCCCTTCGAGCTGGTGCCGCGGCAGGCGAAGGACTTCAGCCTGCTCATCGTCGGCTCGCCCTCGTCGCACCGCGAGTTCCTCGAGAGCCGGGCGTACCGCCTCATCCAGGCGGTCCCCGACATCCCGGTGCTGGCGCTGTGACGGCCTTCTTCGGGCTTCTCCTGCTGGCGACGCTGCTCGGCCTCGCCTTCGAGGTGCTGCCCAAGGCGGTGCTGTCCCTGGTCGTCGCCGGCGTGGCGCTCTTCGCCGCGGTGGCATGGGGCGTCGACTTCGGCGGCGGCGGCCACGGCGGCCACCACATCCCGATGCCCGTGCACCTGATCGAGTGGCCCACCCTGGGCGTCATCATCGGCAGCTCGATCTTCGTGGAGATCGCGTCGCGGTCGGGCATCTTCACGTGGTCGGCGATCCGCCTGCTCAAGGCGTCCCGGGGCGACCCGTGGCGCCTGCTGCTGCTGCTCGGCGTCCTCACGCTGGCCTTCAGCGCGTTCCTGAACAACGTGACGGCCATGATCATCGTGGGGTCCCTCACGGTGGTCGCGTGCCGCAGCCTCGGCCTGCAGGCGCGGTCTTTCCTCCTGGTGGAGGCGTTCCTCACGAACGTGGGCGGCCTGCTCACGCTGATCAGCTCGCTGCCCAACATCATCCTGGGCCACGCCGCGGGCATCGGCTTCCTGCGGTTCTTCCTCGTGGCCGCGCCCTACTGCCTCATCGCGAGCGCGGCCACCTTCGTCATCGCCCGGCGCACCTTCGGCATCCGGCCGCTGACCGACCCGGTGATCCTCTGGTACAACACCGGCATCCTTGTGCTGGCCAGCATCGCCTACCACTGGACGCGAAACGCGGCGGTGAACGGCGTGGCGGAGCGGCTGAAGCCCGGCCTGATGCTGTCCGGGGCGCTGACGTTCGCGTTCCTCATCGGCCAGCTAATCGCCTGGCAGCAGATCAACGACGCCGGCTACTACGTGACCGGCAATCCTTCCTACGCATTTTTCTACCTGCTGACCGCCGTGCATGCCTTGCACATGCTGGGCGGCCTGTGGGTCTGGGGCCGTTCGACCTACAAGGTCTGGACCGGCGCGGAAGCGGACAGCGTGCGGCTCGCGATCGAGCTCTGCACGGTGTACTGGCATTTCCTGCTGCTGGTCTGGGTCGTGTTGTTCGGCCTGCTGTTGTCAACCTGAGCCAAGGAAACGTAATTTATGTCTGAAGCAGTGATGACTGAATCGGGAGAGACGCTGCCGGCCGGCACGAAGGGCGTCGTCGCCGACTTTTCTGCCGACATGCAGTCGTTCCACGTGCCGTGGGGCAAGGCGATGATGTGGATCTTCCTGCTCTCGGACACGTTCATCTTCAGCTGCTTCCTGGTTTCCTACATGACGGTGCGGATCTCCACCGTCGATCCGTGGCCGAATCCCAGCGAGGTGTTCGGGCTGACGATGTTCGGCGCCGACGTGCCGCTCCTGCTGATCGCGATCATGACCTTCGTCCTGATCACGTCGTCGGGCACGATGGCGCTCGCGGTCAATTACGGCTACCGCAAGGACCGCAAGAAGACGTTCTGGCTGATGGTCGCAACCGCAGCGCTGGGTGCCACGTTCGTCGGCATGCAGGCTTTCGAGTGGACCAAGCTGATCATGGAAGGCGTGCGGCCCTGGCAGAACCCGTTCGGAGCAGCGCAGTTCGGTTCCAGTTTCTTCATGATCACGGGCTTCCACGGCATGCACGTGTCCGCCGGGGTCATCTACCTGCTCGTTGTCGCGAACCGGGTGCGAACCGGTTTCTACGAAGAACGCGGCGGCAAGTACGAGATCGTCGAGATTGCCGGGCTGTACTGGCACTTCGTCGACCTCGTCTGGGTCTTCATTTTCGCATTCTTCTATCTTTGGTAAGGGAGCAGAGGGCGCATGGCTGCTGACGAAGGACAACAACATCCGCTGAAGATCTACTGGATCATGTGGGGCGCTCTGTTCGTGCTGAGTGCATTTTCCTACGCCACCGATTTCATGCAGGACGGGCTCCTGCGCACGACGTTGATTCTGCTGTTCATGTTCGCGAAGGCGGGCGGAATCGTCTGGATTTTCATGCACATGGGCTGGGAGCGGCTGGCGCTGAAGCTGGCGATCCTGGTGCCGCCGGTATTCATCGTCGTGCTGATCTGGCTGATGGCGATCGAGGGCGAGTACACTGAGCTGACCCGCATCGAGTTCTTCGGCGACAGCATTTTCGAACCGGAGGAAGTGCATCACTGACGCGCCAGCGTCATCGCGAGCGCCGGAATTCCCTTACCGTCATTGCGAGCCCCGCAGGGGCGAAGCAATCCACAGCCACCGATCGGGAAACGTTGGATTGCTTCGTCGCGCTACGCGCTCCTCGCAATGACGGAAAAGGTGCTGCGGGGCTCGCAACGACGCAAAGCAAGATCCTCGGGGCTCGCAGTAACGCAAGGGAAGTTCTCCAAGACTCGCGATGACGGGGCCTTGAGCGCTACACTTTAAAGCCCGAAGGCCACCCCCAGATACGGGCAATCATGAAAAGAGCCAGCATCCTGGTCCTCGATTCCTTCGGTATCGGTGCGACCGATGACGCCGACCGCTTCGGCGACGCCGGCGCCAATACCCTGGGCAGCATCGCGCGCGAGCGCGCGGCAGCCGGTCGCCCGCTGGCGCTGCCGAACCTCTCGAAGCTGGGCCTGATGCACGCCGCGAAGGCGTCCAGCGGCGCGTTTCCCGCCGGCTTCGACGGGGACGTCGAACCGATCGGTGCCTGGGGCTACGCGAGCGAGTTGTCGAGCGGCAAGGACACCCCGAGCGGGCACGGGGAAATTGCCGGCGTGCCGGTCCTCTTCGACTGGGGCTACTTCACCAAGGCCAGCGACACGTTTCCGAAGGAGTTGCTCGACGAGCTGATTCGTCGCGCGAACCTGCCGGGCGTGCTTGGCAACTGCCACTCCTCCGGCACCGTGATCATCGAGAAGCTCGGCGAGGAGCACATGCGCACCGGCAAGCCGATCGTCTACACATCGGCGGACAGCGTGTTCCAGATTGCGGCGCACGAAGAGGCGTTCGGCCTCGAGCGGCTGTACGCGCTATGCGAAATCGCAAGGGAACTGGTTGACGAGTACAAAGTCGGTCGGGTGATCGCCCGGCCGCTCGTCGGCCAAAGACTCAAGAACTTCGTACGCACCGGCAACCGCCGAGAACGAACGACGCCGCCGCCGTCGCCGACCGTTCTCGACAAGCTCGTCGAATCGGGCGGCGAGGTGATCAGCATCGGCAAGATCGCCGACATCTACGCGCACCAGGGCATCACGCAGAAAATCAAGGCGACCGGTAACGCGGCACTGTTTGATGAGACCTTGCAGGCGCTGGACGAGGCACCTGACCGCTCCATCGTATTCACGAACTTCGTCGATTTCGACATGCTGTACGGGCACCGGCGCGACGTGGACGGCTATGCCGACGCACTCGAGTACTTCGATTCGCGCCTGCCGGAATTGACGGAGCGCATGGCGGCGGGTGACATCCTCGTCATTTGCGCCGATCACGGCTGCGATCCGACCTGGCCCGGTTCCGACCACACGCGCGAGCACATCCCGGTGCTGGTGTATGGCAAGAACGTAGAGCCAGGTTCACTCGGCAAACGCGGATCGTTCGCCGATATCGGCCAGAGCCTGAGCGGCTATTTCGGCCTGCCGGAAACGGAATACGGGCAGAGCTTCCTGGACTAGCTACTCTTCCCGGAACGATCGTCGCCATCGATCGTGCCGATCCACGCGACCGCGTCGCCGGCCTTGGCGAATACCCTCACCGGAATGCCGCGATTGACCGCGGCGGTTTCAGCAAACAACTGCGCTTCCTGGTTCAGCGCCGCATCGACGTAGGCGAACGCCTGGTAGAAGCCGAGCGCGTGCGGGCTGCGCTCGACGATGAACTGGAACATCTGCAGGTCTTGAATCGTGCCCGTTTCGAAATTGCCTTCGAGCAGAACGCGGTAGCAGCCGTGCTCGACGCAGGCGTCTCGGATGTCGCTGACGCATTTCATCATCAGCTCCTTGCTCGGCTGACCGGCAACGACGAAATGCAGGTAGCCGTCGCCCGGCGTGCACTCGAGTCTGTAACCGTCCATTCGTTCTTTTTAACGCCTGCAAAAAAAGGACTGCCATTTAACGAGTTATCCAATCAAATGGCTGCTCTCCGTTGATTGTGCATTGCAAAAAGCATCGACTCAAGGCAGCGTTGTCAATTGTTTCTGCGCCGGCTACTGGCGCATGATGCCGGTCAGTACGACGATCCAGAGTGCGGTCAGCACGATCATGCTCGTCACGAAAACGCGAAAACGCACGATGACGACGTTGGATGTCAGGTGCACGTAACTGTGGACGTAACGCAGCGCCACGTAGGCCCAGGCGATGCTCACTGGCAGCACACCGTCCTGGCCGCTGATCGCCGCTGTCACACAAATGACATAGAACAGGACCGGTGCCTCGAACAGGTTGGACACGTGCCGCGAATAGGCGGCAAGCTTGTCCGGCTCGTCGTAGCCACGGTAGAGGGCGAAAAAGCGCGGATCGATTTCGCCGCGCTTGATGGCAGCGACGCGCAGCATGCCGAGCCGCACCATGCAGAATAGTGTGAGCGCGACGAGCGCGTAGACGGGATAGACAATATTCATCGATTCATTCCTGGCTCGTAGACGGTGCTACTGCGTGTCGTCCGGGACACGCGTTTTGTCCTCGTCCGACGTATCCGGCGCCTCGAATTGCTCGCCATTCTTCGCGGCATTGCGTTTTTCCAGCCTGTCGCGCACGGATTTCAGCTTGCGTTCGTGGTGGCGTTTTTCGGACGGCACCACGAAGAACATCCAGATCCCGACGAAAAGCCCTAGGGCGATAATGGCATAGTAAATGAGCGAGCTGTCCATGGGTTCACCGATCGATCAAATGTGTTTGCCTCGTTCCCAGCCGCGCTTGCCGAGCAGTGTCATGCCGGATTGCTCGGCCTCGTCCTCGAGCGTCGTGCCCATGCTGTCGTTCCAGCGGTTGAGGTAACCGAACAGCGCGATGACGCCGAGGATCTCCACGATCTCCCCCTCGTCCCAGTGCTCCTGCAGCCGCTTTTTCAACGCTTCGTCGACGTCGTTCGGTATCGTCGACGCGGCGAGGGCGAAGTCCAGCGCGACCCGTTCCGCTTCGCTGAACGCGGGATGGGTTCGATATTCCCAGACGTTGTCGAGCTTCTCCTGCTCGGCGCCGTAGCGCTCGGCGGCGCGAATCGTGTGCGCCTGGCAGTAGCGGCAGCCGGCCGCGTTGCTCGAGATGTAGCCGACCAGGCGCTTCAGCGCGCTCGTAACGCGTCCCTCGTTCTTCATGACCGCCATGTTGAGGCCGATGAAGGCCTTCGCGATGGCCGGACGATGCTGCATCGTCAGCACGCTGTTCGGGCAGAAGCCCAGCGTCTCGTTGAAAAAGCGCGCCATTTCAGCCACTTCCTTGTTGGCGTCCGGGGTGAGCGGTTCGACTAGCGGCATGGGTAACTCCTTTCAGTCGCCGTTACCGGCTTCGGGCTCATCGTCGCGATCGAAGGCCAGGCGATCGAGTGTCTTGACGAGTTCGCGCATGGCGGGAATCAGCAGCACGAAGAACAGGCTGGCGATGACCAGCATCGATATCGGGATTTCGCTTCGTCCGCGGGTAACGAGGAAGACAGCAATGGCCCACACGGATACCAGCACGATGCTGATCGCGGCGTCGGATTTTTGCATTGGCGGTCAGGCTCCCTGGTCCGACCAGACCGCGAGCTCGTTGCCTTTGGGGTCGGCGAAGTGGAAAC
>CALKYK010000081.1 GCA_938003715.1 uncultured Gammaproteobacteria bacterium | reverse complement strand
GCCGGGCGGCAGCGAATCGGTCTCTATATCGGTGAAGAAACCGTGCTTGTAGCGCCGGTTGACCAGGCGTTCAATGTCTTTGGATTCTGTGGACATGGCTTCAGCGATCGCGTTCTACATGTATGGGCATCCCGGCAAATTCAAAGCGCGGAACCGGGGCGTTGGCGCGCTGCAGGTCGTTCAGCGTGACGTCCGACAGCGCGCGCCGGATCGCCAGGTTGATGCGCTGCCAGGCGCTGCCGACATTGCACACCGCTTCCAGGTCGCAGTGGCTGCCGTGGGCGCTGCACTCCGTGATCGACACCGGCCCTTCCAGCGCGTCAATGACCTCGGCGGCCGAGATGCGGCTCGCGGGCCGCGCCAGCCGGTAGCCCCCGCGAGCGCCACGCGTGGAGCGGACGACGTCAGCTTTTGCCAGTAATCTCAATAACTTACTGACCGTCGGCAGGCCGATTCCGGTGGCCGACGCGACCTCTGCCGCGCTGGTCGGACAGTCGCCTTCGCGGGACAGCTGCGCCAGCACCAGGGTGCCGTAATCCGTCAGTCGGCTGATCCGTAACACGTCTGTGCTCCGTCGGTCGGAAAAGAGGACTATTTTAGTCCTATTTGAAATTTGCTGCCAAGCCGGATGGCCCGAAAACGCCGTCAATGTCGCTTGCCGCAGGGGCCGACGGCTCAGCGCCGTCACAACGATGGGCAGCAGGGTTTGTTATGCTACGCCGTCGCGGCAGGCTCCCTGGCCGGGCCGCCGAATAAGAAAGAACCTGGAGACCAGACCAAATGAACCTGAACGAACTGAAAGCCGTCGCCAAGGCAATGGTGGCGAATGGCAAGGGCATACTTGCGGCCGACGAAAGCTCGCCGACGATCAAGAAGCGCTTCGACTCGATCAACACCGAGTCGACCGAGGAAAATCGCCGCCGCTACCGCGAGATGCTGTTCACGACACCGGGCCTTGCCGACTACATCGGCGGGGTCATCCTGTTCGACGAGACGATCCGGCAGGCGACCGCCGACGGCGTGCCGTTTCCGAAATATTTGAATGACCTCGGCATGATCGCCGGCATCAAGGTCGACACCGGCGCCAAGGACCTCGCCGGGTTCCCGGGCGAGAAGGTCACCGAGGGCCTGGACGGGCTGCGCGGCCGCTTCGCCGAATATCGCGAGCTCGGCGCCCGTTTCGCCAAGTGGCGTGCCGTGATCAACATCGGCGACGGCATTCCGACCGACTTCTGCCTGCGGGCCAATGCGCATGCGCTGGCGCGCTATGCCGCGCTGAGCCAGGAAGCCGACATCGTGCCGATCGTCGAGCCCGAGGTGATCATGGACGGCGGCCACAGCATCGAGCGCTGCGAAGAGGTCACCGCCGCGGCGTTGAAGCACGTATTTGCCGAGCTCGAGGCGCACAAGGTCGCGCTGGAAGGCATCGTGCTGAAGCCGAACATGGTGATTTCCGGCACCGAAGCGAAAGATCGCGCCGGCCCGCAGGAAGTTGCCGAGGCTACGGTTCGCTGCCTGAAAGCGCACGTTCCGGCCGCAGTGCCGGGTATTGCGTTCCTGTCCGGCGGGCAGACGGCGGAGGAGGCGACCGAGCACCTGGCGATCATGAACCGCAGCGGCGACCTGCCGTGGGAACTGTCGTTCTCGTACGGCAGGGCACTGCAGGCGCCGGCTCTCGACGCCTGGCAGGGCAAGGAGAGCAGTTTCAAGGCCGGCCAGGAAGCGCTGCTGAAGCGCGCGAAGCTCAACAGCCTGGCGCACCTCGGCACCTACGAGGTCGCCATGGAGTCCGCCGCATAGACGATCTGCCGGATCGTCGCGCGGGACCGGCTCGGGCCGGCCCGCGCGACGTGATGCAACGCACGGGGCACCGCGATGGCGGACGCGTCTGACAAGCTGATCGAGATCCACGACCTCTGGTACTCGCGAGGCCAGCGGCCGATCTTCAAGGGTCTCGACATCACCATCATGCGCGGTGAAGTCACCGCGATCATGGGGCCGAGCGGCACCGGCAAGACCACGCTGTTGCGGCTGATCACGCGCCAGCTCGTGCCGCACCGCGGCACGATCCTCGTTGACGGCATCGACATTGCGACGCTGAATCAGCGCGAACTTTACAATTTGCGGCGACGCTTCGGCATGCTGTTCCAGAACGGCGCGCTGCTTACCGACTTCAGCGTTTTCGAAAACGTCGCGTTCCCGCTGCGGGAACACACGAAGCTGCCGAATCGCCTGATCCGACACATCGTGCTGACCAAGTTGCACGCCGTGGGCCTGCGCGGTGCAGCGGACATGATGCCGTCGCAGCTATCGGGCGGCATGGCGCGGCGCGTTGCGCTGGCGCGCGCGATGGTCATGGACCCGGACATCCTGATCTACGACGAACCGTTCGTCGGTCTGGATCCGATCTCGATGGGCGTCATCGTGCGCCTGGTGCGCAAGATGAACGACGCGCTCGGCATCTCCAGCATCATCGTCAGCCACGACGTGCAGGAAATTTCCACCGTCTCGGACCGGACCTACCTGCTGTCCGACGGCAAGGTTGCGGCATCCGGGCGCCCGGACGAGCTGCACAACACGAGTTCCGAGCTGGTGCGCCAGTTCATGCACGGCATGGCGGACGGCCCGGTCGCCTTTCACTTCTCTGCGCCGGATTACGCGGAGCAGCTGCTCGGGCGGGACGCCGAGTAATCACGATGCTGAGCGAGATATGGCACGCGTTCAAGGAGTTCCTGCGCACGTTTGGCGCGCTGCAGATTTTTTTCCTGCGGCTGGTCGGCAATGCGCCGGGCGTACTGTTTCGCCAGTCCGGTCTGGTGGTGCGGCAGATTCACAACGCCGGCGCGAT
>CALKYK010000080.1 GCA_938003715.1 uncultured Gammaproteobacteria bacterium | reverse complement strand
CGCGCTTGTGTTCGGTCAGCCGCTTTGCTTTCTCGATGACCATTTCCGCGACCTGGACGTGCCGGCTCGCCGGCTCGTCGAACGTCGAGGACACGACTTCGCCGCGTACGGTACGCTGCATCTCGGTGACTTCTTCCGGGCGTTCGTCGATTAGCAGCACGATCAGTTCGCAGTCGGGACTGTTTGCCGCAATCGCCGATGCGATGTTCTGCAGCAGCATCGTCTTGCCCGCCTTCGGTGGCGAAACGATCAGGCCGCGCTGGCCCTTGCCGATCGGGGCGACCATGTCGATGATGCGCGCCGTCAGGTCCTCGGTGCTGCCGTTGCCCTGTTCCAGGACCAGGCGATCGCGCGGAAAGAGCGGTGTCAGGTTTTCGAACAGGACCTTGTTGCGCGCGTTCTCCGGCGCCTCGTGGTTGATCTCGCCGACCTTGAGCAGCGCAAAGTAGCGCTCGCCGTCTTTCGGCGGCCGGATCAGGCCGGACACGGTGTCGCCTGTGCGCAGATTGAAGCGGCGAATCTGGCTGGGGCTGACGTAGATGTCGTCGGGGCCGGCCAGGTACGAGCTGTCGGCGGAACGCAGGAAGCCGAAACCGTCCTGCAATATCTCCAGCGTGCCGTCGCCGTAGATGTCCTCGCCGTTCTTGGCGTGCGCCTTCAGGATCGAGAAGATCATGTCCTGCTTGCGCGACCGCGCCAGGTTGTCGAGGCCGAGCGACTCGCCGAGTTCGATCAGCTCCGAAGCCGGACGGTTCTTGAGATCCGTCAGCTTCATCGCGTTTTTCGAAGATTCGAGCTGCTCCGGCGGAATGACCTCGAGGCTGCCGTCGTCATCTGGCAGCTGGTCATTCTGGTTACGCCGGCGTCGGCGGCGGTTGCCCTGTCCGTTGGACTTGTTCGATTTCGCCGACTGTTTCGGCCGGCTTCTGGTTTGATTACCCAAGTATCCTCTCACAGATTAGATTCCAGAAACTCAGTTAGTTGGGACTTCGACATCGCACCGAGTTTTTGCGCCTGCACGGCGCCGTCCTTGAACAGCATCAGTGTCGGAATGCTGCGAATGCCGAATTTCGGGGGGGTGTTCGGGTTCTCGTCTATATTCAGTTTCGCCACCTTGATCCGACCGGCGAACTCCTCCGCCGCTTCGTCGAGCAGCGGGGCGATCATCTTGCAGGGACCGCACCATTCCGCCCAGAAATCGAGCAGGACCGGCTTGTCTGACTGCAGTACATCGGATTCGAAATTATCATCGTTGGTGTGCACGATTTTCTCGCTCACCGGCAACTTCCTCCTAAGGTATCGGCGTGAGGTGTTTTAGTTGACGATGCCCGTTCGGCGCATGCAGCGGTGACGGACATTGCAAAATGGATGACGCTGCCCGATCAATCAGGCAATATGTCGCAGCTTTATCGCGGCTTCTCTTGGATTTCGACGATAGCGAATGGCAGGTGCGACGATTGTCGCGTCGTGTTCTGCCAATTTGACCCCGTCACGAGCCATTTTGCAAGCCCCAGATCCACATTTTCTGACCATAATTCAATGACTGACAGCCATCTGAGCGACCTCAGGTTCGACGCGCTGGAACTCGCCGATTCGGTGCGAAAAGGCATCGCCGACGCGGGCTTCGAATTCTGCACGCCGATCCAGGCACGCACCCTGCCGATCGCACTCAAGGGGCGCGACGTCGCGGGCCAGGCGCAGACGGGAACCGGCAAAACGGCCGCGTTCCTGATCGCCGCGTTCCAGCGCGTGCTGGAGAATCCGCCGGCCGCAGAGGAAGGCCAGCGGCAGCCGCGCATCTTCATCCTGGCCCCTACCCGCGAGCTTGCGGTGCAAATCGCGAACGATGCGGAGACGCTCGGCAAACACTGCGATCTGAAGATCGCGCTCGCGTTCGGTGGTACCGGCTACGAATCACAGCGGCGCACGATCGAGGAAGGCATCGACATCCTGATCGGCACGCCCGGCCGCATCATTGACTACTTCAAGCAGGGTGTATTCAAACTCAATCGCGTGCAGGTCGCGGTGCTCGACGAAGCGGACCGCATGTTCGACCTGGGTTTCATCAAGGACATACGCTACCTGTTGAGGCGCCTGCCAAAACCGGACCAGCGACTGTCGATGCTGTTTTCAGCAACGCTTTCGCACCGGGTCATGGAACTCGCCTACGAGCACATGAACGAACCCGAGCTGATCCGGGTCGAGCCCGACAAGGTCACCGCGGACCGGGTGCGGCAGGCCATATTCTTCCCGTCCAACGAGGAAAAGATGCGGCTGCTCGTTGGCCTGATTCGCGAGATGGGCAGTGGTCGCATCATGGTGTTCGTCAACACCAAGCGCGAAGCCGAGCGCGTCGAGGACTTCCTGGTCGCGAACGGCATCGACGCGAAAGCGATTTCGGGCGACGTTCCACAGAAGAAGCGATTGAACATGCTGATGCGCTTCCAGTCGGGAGAGCTGCCGGTACTGATCGGCACCGACGTCGCCTCGCGCGGCCTGCACATCCCGGACGTGCAGTACGTGATCAACTACGACCTGC
>CALKYK010000079.1 GCA_938003715.1 uncultured Gammaproteobacteria bacterium | reverse complement strand
ACTAAAAAGAAGAGCAGCTGAATTTCAGGAATTGACGCCGGACACCCGCGGGTGTCGGCAGGAACACGGGTAAGAGACAGTGGCACATAAAAAAGCAGGCGGCAGCAGCAAGAACGGTCGCGATTCCGAATCGAAGCGACTTGGCGTAAAGATTTTCGGCGGCGAGGAAGTCGTTGCCGGGAACATCATCGTGCGCCAGCGCGGTACGCGATTCCACGCCGGCAGGAACGTCGGCATAGGGCGCGATCACACGCTCTTTGCAAAGCGCGACGGTCACGTGCGCTTCGAAAAGAAGGGCCCGAAAAACCGCCAGTTCGTCAGCGTCGAGCCGAACTGACGCGACGGCCGCCCGCTCAGGTGGGCTCCCACGAACAAGTCAAACCCCGCCGGGCGCGGGGTTTCTCTTTTGTGCCGCTGTAAAATCGCGCCATGAAATTCGTCGATGAAGCTACGATCCGCGTGCAGGCCGGCAACGGCGGGCACGGCTGCCTGAGTTTTCGTCGCGAAAAATACGTCGAAAAGGGCGGACCGGACGGCGGCGACGGCGGTCATGGGGGCAGCGTTTACCTGGTCGCCGACGATGCGATCAACACGCTGGTCGATTTTCGCGTCGCGCGCAAATTCAAGGCCGACAACGGTCAGCCCGGTGCCGGGCGCAACATGACCGGCAAGTCAGGCGGCGATCTCGAGGTGCGGGTGCCTCGTGGCACGCTCGTTTTCGACGTCGACACCGGGGAAACGATTGGCGATCTCGTCGAGCAGGGCGAGCGGATGAAGGTCGCGGAGGGCGGTCGCGGCGGCCTTGGCAACACCCGCTTCAAGAGCAGCACGAACCGGGCGCCGCGCAAGACCACCAATGGCACGCCGGGAGAAGCAAGGCACCTGCGTTTGGAATTGAAATTGCTGGCCGACGTCGGCCTCGTCGGCATGCCGAACGCCGGGAAATCAACCCTGATTCGCGCCATGTCCGCCGCGCGCCCGAAGGTCGCCGACTACCCGTTCACCACTTTGCATCCGAGCCTCGGCGTCGTTGCCGTCGGTCGGCTGCAAAGCTTCGTCATGGCCGACATTCCGGGACTGATCGAAGGCGCTGCGGATGGCGCCGGGCTGGGCACGCGCTTCCTGCGCCACGTCCAGCGCACTCGCCTGCTGCTGCACCTGGTCGACCCGGTGCCGCCGGACGGCAGCAGCCCCGCAGAGGCGTTTCGTGCCATCGAAAAGGAACTCGGCAGGTTTTCGCCGGACCTGCTCGACAAACCGCGCTGGCTGGTCATCAACAAATCGGACCTCCTGCCGGCGGACGCACAGCAGGCCTTTCGCGACGACCTCGTTGCCGAACTGGGATGGCAGGGGCCGGCGTACCTCGTCAGCGCCGGGACGGGCGAGGGCACGGATGCGCTCGGTCAGTCGGTCATGCGCGAGCTGGAGCGGATGCGAGAGGACAGTTCCGGAGATTGTTGAAGGATCGCCCGCTGCGGCAAGCTCCCACGGTGATGGAGAGCCGTACACCGGGGCCGGCTAAGACGACGACGGAGAGCAGGTCAAACGCCAGGGCGAGCGCCCGCGGCCCAAAAAAAGCCGGCGCCTTTCGGCGCCGGCTTTTTGAAATCTCACGGGCTTTCGCTTACGCGGCGAGCGCCTTCACCATCTTGTTGAGGCGGCTCTTGTGCCTCGCGGCCTTGTTCTTCTTGACGATGCCCTTGTTGATCATCGAGTCGATGACCGGCACCGCTTTCTTGTAGGCGTCTTCTGCAGCCTTCTTGTCGCCCTTCTGGCAGGCGGCGATCACGGCCTTGATATGCGTGCGCATCTTCGACCTCAGGCCCATGTTGTGCAGGCGGCGCTTGGTGCCCTGCCGGGCGCGCTTCTGCGCTGATTTGATATTTGCCACGTCTCTGGAATCCGATGTCTTGTGTTGCCGGCCACGGAGCCTGATTGAGGCCCGGGCCCAAAGAGCCGCGTATTATTCGCGGCGGCCAGAGCGATGTCAATGGCCGCGGTCGACCGGTCCCGGGGCCGAGCTAAATCACTGATTTTCGGTCGCATTTCGGGCTAAACTAGCGTCTTTCAGGCGGCCTGGCCGCGTCCCGAGCCCGATCCCGATGCCAGCAGACCTGCCGCAAGGCCAGGACCCGGAAAATACCGTCGCCGGTGCCAGCCCGCTTTCCGGCCTGAAGCTCCTGCGTTCGACTTCGGTCGTCAGCGTGATGACGCTCCTGTCACGCATCCTCGGCCTCGTCCGCGACATCGTTTTCGCCCGCTTTTTCGGTGCCTCGATCGTCATGGATGCGTTCATCGTCGCGAACCGCATTCCCAACATGCTGCGACGCTTCTTCGCCGAAGGCGCTTTTTCGCAAGGCTTCGTGCCGGTCATGGCGGCGTACAAGGAACAAAAAGAGCACGGCGAGGCCCGCGAACTCGTCGACGCCGTCGCCGGCACGCTCGGCCTCGTGCTGTTCGTTATCACCGCGATCGGCGTGATCGCGGCGCCGCTGCTCGTGCTCATCGTCGCGCCCGGGTTCGTCGGCGAAGACGGGCGTTTCGATCTCGCGACGGCGATGCTCCGCTTTACGTTCCCGTACCTGCTGTTCGTATCTCTGACCGCATTTGCAGGTGGCATCCTCAACACCTACGGCCGCTTCGCTGCGCCGGCATTCACCCCGGTCATCCTGAACGTCGTGCTGATCGCCTGCGCGCTGTGGATGGCGCCGCGGCTGGAAGAGCCGGGCATGGCGCTGGCTTACGGCGTATTCATCGCAGGCCTGGTCCAGCTCCTGTTCCAGCTGCCGTTTCTCGCCCGCATCCACGCCGTGCCGCGGCCACGGTGGCGGCCGAAGCACGAAGGCGTACGCCGCATCGGCAAGCTGATGCTGCCGGCGATATTCGGCTCCTCGGTAGCACAAATCAACGTGCTGCTCGGCGGCATCATTGCCTCGGTGCTCGGCGTCGGCAAGATCAGCCTGCTGTACTACTCGGATCGGCTGATGGAATTTCCGCTGGGTCTCTTCGGCATTGCGCTGGCCACCGTGACGCTGCCGTACCTGTCGCGGCAGGCCGCGACCGAGTCGATGCGGGCGTTCAGCGACATCGTGGACTGGTCGATGCGGCTCGTGGTCCTCATCGCGACGCCGGCGGCAATCGGGCTCATCGTCCTCGCGGAGCCCCTGGTGGCGACAATCTTCTACGGCGGCGTGTTCACGCGTTTCGACGTGGAGATGACCGCGCTCAGCCTGCAGGCATTCGCGATCGGCCTGATCGGTTTCTCTTTCGTCAAGATCCTGGCCCCGGCCTACTTCGCGCGCCAGGATACGAAGACGCCGGTCCGGGTCGGCCTGGTCGCGCTTGCCGTCAATTTCGTGCTGAGCGTCGCGCTCGCATGGGCGCTCACGGTTGCCGGGATCGCCGGCACCCACGCAGGGCTCGCGCTGGCGACCTCGGTTGCTGCGGTCGTCAATGCCTGGCTCCTGTACCGGGGGCTGCACCGGGAGCAGATGGTCGAGCTGTCGTCCCGATGGCGTATCCTGCTGGTCCGGTTCGCGGCGGCGAATGCCGCCATGACCGTTTGCCTGGTATGGATGCAGCGGCCGCTGGACTGGTGGATCGACGCCGACGTATTCGAGCGTTCATTGCGTCTCGGCCTGGAAATCGGCGCGGGCGTCCTGGTTTATTTCGTCGTCCTGGCGGCGGTCGGGGCACGGACGGGCGATTTTCGGCTGACTCGCGACCGCGCGGCGTGACGATCTGCGGACGCGCCGGGTCCGCGTGCAGACATTGCATTACAATACGCGGCTTTGAAGAATGACTGATTACGATGCGGCTCACGCGATACGCACACAGTTTTCCATTCGCACGCACGGATAGTGGCAGCGTGGCCACGATCGGTTCCTACGACGGCCTGCACCTCGGGCACCAGAAATTGCTCGACCACGTACTGGAAGTGGCCCGCGAGCGTGGATTGCCGTCGGTCGTGATGAGTTTCGAGCCGACACCGAAAGAATTCTTTGCGCGCGAAAAGCCGCCGGCGCGGCTGATGCGTTTTCGCGAGAAGTTCGAGGCGCTGGCTGACTATGGTGTCGATATCTTCTTTTGCCCGCGCTTCGATGAATCGATGAAGCGCATCAGCGCGGCCGACTTCATTCGCCGGATCCTGGTGCAAACGCTAAATGTCAGGCACCTGGTGATTGGTGACGATTTTCGCTTCGCACAGGACAGGGAAGGTCACCTGCAGATGCTGCAGCGCGCCGGCCGGTCGCTGAAATTCAGTGTGGAGCAGCTGTCCAGCGTCATCGTCGAGGGCGAGCGCGTCAGCAGCACGGCCGTGCGCACGGCGCTGGACGCGGGAGACCTTGCAAAGGCGCGCAAGCTGTTGGGCCGCGACTACCGGATGTCGGGCAGGGTGATACGCGGCCAGCAACTGGGTCGCGAACTCGGCTATCCGACCGCGAACGTCAACCTGAACCGGCGCCGCAGCGCCGTTATGGGAATATTCGCGGTACGCGTGACCGGCCCCGGCTGGGGGCCGCTGGATGGCGTCGCAAGTGTCGGCACGCGGCCGACGTTCGCCGGCACCAAGCTGCTGCTCGAGGTGCATATTTTCGACTTTAACGAGGAGATTTACGGTCAGGCCATTCACGTTGATTTCGTGGCCCGTCTGCGCAGCGAGCAGAAATTCGACGAGGCGCGGGAACTGGTGGAGCAAATGCACAAGGATGCCGCCGAAGCCCGTGCGATACTCGCGGCATAGGCAATAGGATGGACAGGCAATTGACTGACGAAGGCATCGTGACGGAAGAGAAAACCAACGCGTCGTTCGTGTTGTGGTCGATGGTTGCGGTACTGGTGATCGCATTCGACCAGTTCACGAAATGGGCGATCATCAAGTGGGTACCGCTTTACGACAAGATTCCGATCAACAGCTTCATCAACATCACGCATCAGCGCAATCCCGGCGCCGCGTTCAGTTTCCTGGCCGATGCGTCCGGTTGGCAACGCTGGTTTTTCATCGGCCTTGGTACGCTGGTCAGCGCCTACATCGCTGTCTGGCTATGGCGCATCCGCGGCACCGGCCAGACCGTGCTCTCAGCCGGTCTCGCGCTCGTACTCGGCGGCGCAATCGGTAACGTCATCGACCGGATCAGGCTCGGCAACGTCGTTGATTTCATCCAGGTCTACATCGGCAGCTGGCCCTTCCCGTCATTCAACGTCGCCGATTCGGCCATCACCGTCGGGGCTGTATTCCTGATTATCGACGCGCTGTTCTTTTCGGGCAGGGGAGCGGCGCCCGCCGCCGATTCAACGGACACGCAATAAGAAAGCCGCTCCGCGTGAGCGGAGCGGCTTCAGTTCTGCGTGGACCATTGCGCGTCAGCGACGCGTATTCGTCCAGCAATCGTTGTAGGGGGTTGACCCCTTGGTGCCCTGGCCGTTGATCGTGAACGTCGCACATTTGCCGGCTTCGGCGTCGGCGTTCTGGTAGGTCGCGACCGCGCTGAACGTGTTGGCGTTTGCGGCCGTCACGTTGACGATGTACGAACCCGAATCGGTCAGGTTGTTCGCCGCAGCGCCAAAACCGAGGTTCGTCATGTCCGCCGTGTACGTGTTGTTCTGCAGGTAAAATCGTTCCTGCAACGTGGCGATCTGCAACAGGGCGGACTTTGCCTCGTTACGTTTCGCTTTGGCCACGTACTGGCGATAACTCGGGTATGCGATTGCGGTCAGCATGCCAATGATGACCACGACGATCATCAGCTCGGTCAGCGTGATGCCGTGCATGTACTTGCGCATTTATTTCACTCCAGTCTGGTTCGGTTCACCGGACGGCTAATTGATGCCGTCCTGTGTCCACAGTGTCCGAACCGGGTTGTTCGGGAACCCTGGATCGAAACATTCTACACCGACGCACCCGATCGGCGGAGGCGAGCATTCCTCACCCTGGCAGTTCGGATCGGTCGGGCTCGGGAACAGGAACGTCGGTTTAGGTGCGATACCGCCCTGCTCGAGCTCGGTCACGCGAGCGTCATCGGCTGCGTCGGGATCGTATGGATCCAGCGTGTCGAGATCGACCACCGGATCGCCATTGACGACGCTGACCCGGTACAGGCGGTTGATGCTCTGGCCCGCCATACACGGATCGCTCGACGCAACCTGCGGTTCGAACGAGACGAAGTAGACGGAATCGTCGAACGTGCGCGATTCGGAGAGGATCTTCTCGCCGGAAGGCAGCACGAACTTCCAGCCGCGATCGTTCGGCATCAGCGTGACGCCGACCTGGCCGGTTACGTCCACGAGGCTCGAATCGTAGATGATCGGGTACGAATCGTACTCAGTTTGTGAAAGCTTCGTGAACACGTCCGGGTCCCGCAGCGAATAAAAGCGATCCGATGCGGACTTGTCGAGCGGATGGGCGCGATACCCGCTGCCGATGCTGACGGCGAGGTAGCGGCGATCGTGATCCGCATCCATGAACATCGACACGTCGGGTGCGACGTAGAAGCGTCGCGTGCCGGCAGCACCTTCACCCGTGCCCTCCGCGCCGAGGCGCGCGATGACTCCGCCGGTGGCGAGGCTGGCGCGGTTGTTGCCTGACGTGATGTCGAAGCGCCACACCTGGCCGCCGAGGTCGGCCGCGTACATTCGGTCGGCCTGGCCGTTTCCGGTCATGTCGAGTACGCGAATCGCGCCCGGAATGGAACGCGTCATCATCGGCAGCTGCAGGTCGGCACCGGCGTCGCGGCCGGCGCGCCACAGCAGGTCACCGGTTTCGATGTCGAGCATGTAGATGCCGGCGCCCTCGGCATCCGGCGTAGTCGGATGCGGTGCTGAGTCGTGTGTCGTGTCGTAACCGCCACCGATGACCAGAACCGCCTTGTCCGGACTGCTCTGCGGTGCGCCGCCGACGTTGACTACCGCCGGTACGGCTGGCGACCAGGTCTGGCCCATACCACCGAAGTTGCGAATCCACTTCAGCTTCGGCGCATTCTTGTCGGTGACGTCGAGCGCGTAGTAGTTCGTTCCGCCGCGGCGCATGCCGAACACGATGTAAACAAAGTCCGTGCCCGGCTCGATCTGGCCGTTGTTATTTCGATCCGCGACGATCGGTACGATGTCGCCGTCGATTCCGTACTGCTTGTAGGAAATGACCTCGTTGTCGAACAGCTCGGCCATGTTCGGCAGCAGTTCGCGGGGCACGAACGTCCACAGCTCCTCGCCGGTATTCGCATTGATGGCATGCAGCTGCCCGTCGTTGGTTGCGGTGTAGACGACGATGTCGAGCGAGCTGGTGCCGCCACCGCCGCCGCCATAGACGATGGAGGCAGGCTGCGAGTGCAGCGTATCGCCCATCTGACGACGCGTGTTGGTGCTGGGAGCGTTTTCGACGTCCCTGGCATCGACGCCGCGCGTGCAGTCGATGATCTCCGACAGCGTCGGTTCTTCGGCAGCGCCCGTCAGGCCGAAGTCGGCGCCGGTAAAGGAACCGATATTCGACTGCGAAATGTGATTGGCCGCCGAGGACAGGTCGTTGCCCGAGATGTTCGTGAACACGTTGCGGTTGGCGGGATCCGGCAGGTTCGCCAGCGCGCCGCCCGCGTTGACGTCCGGCCCGTCGGGGTTCGTGCCCGGCGTCCAGTAGCTCATTGAATTGTCGGCAAAAAAGCCGGTGTTCGGATCCACTGCAGGGTTTTTCAACGCGTCACGAATGACGCCATCGTCGATCGTGTACTTCTTCAGGTTGCCCGGCCAGTGCACCGAGTTCGACGCCCGGAACACTGAAATGTACAGGTCGTTCAGGTGCTGCGTGCGGTTGAACGCGTTTACCGACACCGCAGGTGCCGTAAACGTGACGTCGCGGTCGAAAATGTTTGCAACAATGTCGGTCAGTGCGTCCGTCAGCGTCTTGACGTCCTCTGCGAGATAGTACTGGCCACCCGACGATTCAGCAGTTTCCTTGAGTAGCGGGAGGTCGACCTTGAAGCCGATCGTGTAGGTCGTGACCGTCTGGTCGCCCGGTACGTTCGGGTTGATGTCTTCCTTCGACAGGTATTCGGCAATGTCGTCGAGGCAGGCGCCATTGACGTTTCCGCCGTCGCAGCTGCTCGAGCCCATCGTTGCAGTCCAGTTCGGCAGCTTCGGCGCCTTGTCGTACGCGCCGACATCCTCGGTCGGTGCGCCGTCGGTCAGGAGCACGACGAAGTTTTTCGCGCAGGCGTATTCGGCCGGGCCTTTGTACACCATCGGGATGCTGCTCTGCAGCGCATCCGGGTCGGTCTCGACCGGGCCGCCGTATACGGCTTTCATACCGCGCCAATACAACGCCGCTTCATACATCGTCTCCGACAGCGGCGTCCAGCCCGAGGCAGGCAGCGAGGCTACTTCGGCTTCGGCCTGGGTACGTGAGGAGTCGAGGTCCTTGACTGCGCGACGAACCGGGCCGCCTTCAGTGTTGTAGAAACGCATGAAGCCGACGTTGACGTTGTTGATCGAGCCGAGCACGTTTTGCGTCACGGTCTTGACGATCTGGTTACGTGACATCGAGGTAACCGGTGAGTTGTGATACCAGTTCAGGTAGTTCGAGTTGTAGACCGTGTAAATCCGGTCCGTCGGCGAGCTGCCCCAGTTCACTTCACGGCTGCTGTCCGCAGTGAACTGCGGCAGGTTGGAGCCGGTCTGCGCGTACACCTCCAGCGGGTTGCCCGCACCATGCACGCCGCTGTCGGACGCGCATTCGACCAGGCCGTTGTTGTTGCGGCGGATCCGGCGCCAGCGCCAGCCGCTGCGCGTCCTGCGGTACTGCGCCATCGTGTCGGTGTAATTACCAGCGGTCGCCATCTGTGCAATACCCTGCGCGCAGACGAAGCTCGACGTGTCGAACTGATTGTTCGTATCGCAGTCCGGCGGGTTGTTGCCGGTCGTCCAGTAGAGCTTGCCCGACGAGCAATCTCCCGGGTACGTAGCGGTGTTGTCGTACGGTTCCTGGGTAGTCTCGATAGACGTCATACTGCCCGAGCTGTCGAGAATAAACAGGATGTTCGGCTTGTCTGCTCCACCGGTCGTCGAGACGAGCAGCTCGACGTCCTCCGCGATAGCGGGAGACCCGGCAACCATCACAAGCGTCAGTCCTACGCCGGCCCAAGCGACGTGTATCCTGGACTTGGTCATTGTCCTTACCTCTTTCAGTCAATCCGTGACCTAATCGCTCAATCAGTCACAATTCAAATGCGATTTATTCCCCTATCGTGACACTCGTGACGGTGCTTTTTTCGACGTCGAAGGCAACCAGCGCATAGCCGTCCTTGCCTCGACGCATATTGAAGAATGCCCTGCGGAAGCCGAGAAAATCGGTGCGTTGGCTGCCGACCGTATATACGGTTTCCGGCGTCAGGCGTACGATGATGAACTTCTCATCGCAGTCGCCGCTGCAGGGCTTGAACATCAGGCGCCCGTTCGGTGCGGTCGGCACACTGACGTTCGAGGTGCTCGTCTCGACGGCTTCCACCTTCGTGACGATATCGGCCGCGGCCGTTCCGCTGGCGAAAAGCGCCAGCACTACAAGAATTTTTCGTACGTCCATCGTTTTGCTCCAAGCGAAGTTTTTAACGTGGCCCGGTGCCCAAACCGGGCCACGACATCCGTGTTGTCCTCTCCGTATGCGCTACGCTGCGCCTACTGAATTCCGTCCTGCGTCCACAGCGTCCGCACCGGGTTGTTGGCGAAACCGGGATCGAAACACTCGACGCCCACGCAGGCGATCGGCGGCGGCGCGCAAGCCGCGCCCGAGCAATTCGGATCGTCCGGGCTCGGGAACAGCACGGCCGGGGCGGGCGCGATGCCGCCCTGCTGAAGCGTCTCACGGCGTGCGTCGTCGGCATCCGCCGGGCTGAGCGCGTCGAGGTTGTTTACGATCGGGTCGCCGTTGACGACGCTAACGCGATACAGGAAATTCGTGCCGTTGCCGGCCGTGCAGGTCGCGGCGGCGTTCGACATTGGCGAGAAGCCGACGAAGAACACTTCGTTGTTGAACGTCACCGAATCGGACAGCACTTTCTGGTTGGCCGGCAGCGTGAATTTCCAGCCGCCATCGGTATTGTTGATGACGACCTGTTTCTGGCCGCTAACCTCCACCAGGTTTGCGTCGGTAATGACGCCGTAGTTGTCGTATTCCGTCTGCGTAAGCTTGTTGAATACGTCAGGATCGCGGAACGAGAAGAAGCGGTCGGTTGCGGTCAGATCGAACGGATGGGCGCGATAGCCCGAACCGAGCGATACCGCAACGAAACGCTTGTCCTGCACGTTGTCCATGAAAATCGACACGTCCGGCGAGGTGTAGAAACGACGCGTATCGGCCGCTCCGGGTGAGGCAAGGCCTTCCGCGCCGACGCGTGCGATTACGCCGCCGGCGGCAAACGAGGCCGGGCCGTTGCCGTTCGACAGGTCGATGCGGAACACCTGGCCACCCATGTCCGACGCGTACATGCGATCTGCAAAGCCGTCGCCGCTGAAATCGACGACGCGCACCTCAGTGGCGATCGCACGAGTCATCTCGGGAATCTGCAGGTCGGCGGCCCCGTCCGAACCGGCACGCCACAGCTCGGCGCCCGACTCGAGGTCGAGGATGTGGATTCCGGCACCGGCGGCGTCCGGCGAGTTCGGATGCGCACTGGTGTCGTGCACCGGGTCGTAACCGCCACCAATCACGATCACCGCGTTGTCGGCATTCAGACCGCCACCGGTGATGTCCATGCGCGCCACGACCGGCGTCGACCAGCTCTGGCCGGCACTCGTGAGCGAAGTATTCCACTTCAGTTGCGGCGCGTTCTTGTTGGTGACATCCAGCGCGTAGTACGTCGAACCACCGCGACGCATGCCGACGATCAGGTACACGAAGTCGGAGCCGTCTACTATGCCGTTCTTGTTGGCGTCCTTCACAACTGGCACGACATCACCATCGAGGCCGTACTGCTTGTAATTCGACGCGGGGTCGAAGTACAGGCGGGTCATGTTCGGCAGCAATTCCTTCGGCACGAACGACCACAGTTCCTGGCCCGTGTTGCCGTCGATCGCATGCAGGTAGCCGTCATTCGTCGCGACGTAAACGACGATATCCGGGTTCGCCTGCGAACCGCCGTAAACGATCGCGGCCGGCTGAGAATGCAGCGGGTCGCCCATTACCCGGCGCACGGTGGTCGCGGCATTGCCGTCCTCGTCGCGCACATCCTCACCGCGCATCCAGCGAATGATCTGGTCCTTCGTCGGTTCGCCGGATGCGCCGGTCAGGCCGAAATCGGAATCCGCAAACGAACCGGCGTTCGACGGCGTGATCAGGTTGGCGCCGACGGTGAGGTCGGAGCCGCTGTTGTTCGTATAGAGGTTGCGTACCGTCGGGTCCGGCAGCTGCTGCGCCGCGCCCCCCATGCGCACGTCGTTGCCGTCCGCGCCGCCTGTCGTCCAGAAACTCAGCGCCGTGTCGTAGAAGAAGCCGCTCGCCGGGTCCACGGCAGAAAGACCATTCGCGTCGACGATCTGTCGATTCGTGATCTTGTAGCGCTTCAGGTTGCCGGGCCAGTGCGCGCGCGCCTTGGCGCCGAACATCGTCAGGTACAGATCGTTGAGGTTTTGCGTTCGATTGAACGTGTTAACCGAAACGGCCGGCGCGGAAAATGACAGGGACCGGTCGTTGATATTCGCCAGGATACTCAGCAACGACAGGGTCAGAGACTCGACATCGTTGGCAAGGAAGTATTCGCCTCCGGAAATTTCCGCAGTTGATTTGAGAATGGGGAGGTCGACAGTAAATCCAATCGTATGCGTCGTGACGATCTGCATACCACTGGTATTCGAATCAATATCCTCGACAGCCAAATACTCGGAGATGTCGTCCAGGCAATCGCCTTCGTTTGTAACCGTACAGGTGCTGCGTCCAAGTGCAGTTGCAAAATTCGGCAGGGTCGGCGCGAGCGATTCGGCGCCGAGATCCTGTGTAGGCTGGCCATCGGTCAGAAGAACGTTGTAATTCTTCGCGCAAACGTTCAAAGCAGGTTGCTGATAAATCTCGGGACCGCTCGAGGCCAGCGCTGCCGGATCGGTGGGCGTTTCGTTGACCTGCTCGCCGTAGTGTGCCGCCATGCCTCGCCAGTACAGGGCATTCTCGTACAATGTTTCGGAAAGCGGCGTAAAGCCATCGGCCGGCAGCGCGTCGATTGCGTTCAGAATGTCCTGCCGGTTCGCGTCGAGGTCC
>CALKYK010000078.1 GCA_938003715.1 uncultured Gammaproteobacteria bacterium | reverse complement strand
GCGCGTCGCCTAGCTCGTGATTGGCCGCTGCCGTCGATGCCTCCATCGACGCGGGGCGGAAAATGAAAACGCGGTCGGCGCCGTCCAGCGCCGGCGCGAGGGTATCCCGGTGCACGCCCATCGTCATCGTGTTGGAGCGCAGCTCCAGCGCGACGACCAGGCGCCCGGACGGGTCGCGCTTGCGCATGCCGTCGATCGTGCGCCGTATTGCCGTAGGGTGATGCGCAAAGTCGTCATAGATCTCGATGTCGTTGACCGTTGCGGTGCGCTCGAGGCGACGCTTGGCGCCTCCGAACCGGGACAGCGAATCGACCGCCTGCTCGAGAGTAACGCAGGCGGAAGCCGAGGCCGCCACTGCGGCGAGCGCATTCTCGAGGTTGTGGCGCCCGCCGAGCTGCCAGCGTGCGGAGACGCTTGCGTCGTCGCCGTGGCGCAACTCGATCGTCCGCTCCGCGCCGTCGGCGAAACGCGCGGTCCAGTCCGCTTCGCCGTCGAGCGCGAAGCGCTCGACAGTACTCCAGCAGCCCTGCTCGAGCACCGTGGCGACGTTTTTGTCGGGCGCGTTCACGATCACCCGCGCGCTGCCGGGGACCGTGCGCATGAGCTGGTGGAACTGCCACAGGATCGCGTCGAGGTCGCTGTAGATGTCGGCGTGGTCGAACTCGAGGTTGTTGATGACCAGCGTCTGCGGCCGGTAGTGCACGAACTTGGCGCGCTTGTCGAAGAATGCAGTGTCGTACTCGTCCGCTTCGACGACGAAGTACGGCGCCTCGCCGAAGCGTGCCGATATCCCGAAGTCGACGGGGATGCCTCCGATCAGGAATCCCGGTGCATGGCCGGCGTCTTCGAGGATGAATGCGAGCATGCTCGCGGTCGTCGTCTTGCCGTGCGTGCCGGATACGGCCAGCACGTGGCGATTGTGCAGCACGTGCTCCGACAGCCATTGCGGTCCGGAACAGTACGGGATGCGCCGGTCGAGCATCGCCTCCACCGCCGGGTTGCCGCGGCTCATCGCGTTGCCGACAACCACGTAGTCCGGCACCGGCGTGAGCTGGCCAGGATCCCAGCCCTCGATGATGTCGATGCCGAGGTCCTTCAACTGGGTACTCATCGGCGGATACACGTTTGCGTCGCTGCCGGTCACGGTGTGGCCGGCCGCGCGTGCCAGCGCGGCGACGCCGCCCATAAACGTGCCGCAGATGCCCAAAATGTGGATGTGCATTGGCCGGACCTCAGTCGCCGCGGGTCAGTTCGAGATAAAGCAGGTACTGCATGATGAATATCGCGAGCGCGATGGCGACGCCGAAATACCAGTGGCGCTCGATTGCCCGCGCGATGATATGGCCTTTCACCGGCACAGACCAGATCAGGATCAGCCAGGCCACGATCGACGCGATCGTCGCGCCGAGGAACGGGTTGAGCAGCACGAATGCCGCGACGGTCAGTATCGACAGCAGCGAGCCGCAGGCCATGATGCAGGCAATCGTCGGCACGCTGCGACGCACGAAGCCCGACACGCCGAGTACCGCGATGTAGAGACCGTAACCGGCAAAGCTTGCCGTCAGCGACGGCAGCGCGGTGTCGGTACCGCCCGCCGTCAGCACCGCGGAACAAAACGTCGAAATTGCCAGCAGCAGCAGCGCGACGAACAGCACGATGATCGAGTCCGGAACGTGTTCCGGACCCTTGCGCAGCATGATGATGTCGAAAAATGTGCGGAGAAGAAGCTGCAGGGTTCTGTCACAATACGCCGATGCCCGGCGATCATCTTCTCACGATCATTGCAGCAATCGAAGTGGCGCCGGGGGCCGCCGGTGCCTGAGCCGCGGTACGTCGATCCGGCGCAGGAAGCGGCAATCGAAGCGATGGTTGCGCGCGATTCCCGAATCGGCGTCGATACCGAATTCGTTCGCGAGCGCACCTATTTCGCCGAGCTGTGCCTCGTCCAGTTCACCGCCGGCGAGCAGATCGTCTGTGCCGACGCGCTGGGCCTCGTCGACGACGACGTGCGCACACAATTCTGGGAACCGCTGATGCGTCCCGAATGGGTGCTGCATTCGGCGCGCCAGGACATCGAGGTCGTCTACCAGTCCGCGGGCGTCATGCCGCGCCGGGTACTGGATACGCAGATCGCCGCGGCTCTCGTCGGCTATCCGCCGCAGATGGGGTACGCGAGCCTGGTCGCCGAGCTGTTCGACGTCGAACTGCCGAAGTCGCACACGCGCGCCGACTGGTCGAAACGGCCGCTGAAGCCGACGCTGCTCGAGTACGCAGCGGAAGACGTCCAGTACCTGCTGCCCGCCTGGGACCGGCTTGCCGAGCGCCTGGAGGCGGCGGGACGGCTCGACTGGGCGATCGAGGATTCGGCGGCGCTGCTCGACGAACGGCTGTACGTCGTCGAACCGTCGGCCGCCATCGAACGGGTCAAGGGCGCCGGGCGCCTGACCGGCCAGGCGCGCGCCGCGCTCGCGGCCCTCGCAGCCTGGCGCGAAAAGGAGGCCCTGTCGCGCAATCGGCCGCGACAGTGGATATTGCGCGACCCGGTGCTGGTCGATCTCGCGCTCAGGCGGCCGTCGTCGCAGCGCGAACTCGGCCAGGTGGACGGACTGCCGGACAAGACCCGCCAGCGGCACGGCAGTCGCATCCTCGAGCTGCTCGCCGGCGCGGGGAGCGACGACGGGTACCGGCCGCCGGCGCCGCCCGACGAGGCGCAGAAGCGCGCGCTGAAGCAAATGCAGCGACGGGTCGCGCGCGTCGCCGACGAACTCGGCATCGCGGCCGAACTGCTGGCGCCGAAAAAGGAGTTGTCCGCCGCGATGCTCGGCGCCCGGGATTCCCGCGTGTTCAACGGCTGGCGCCGCGATGTGATCGGCGCCGAGCTCGAAGGCTTACTGGAGAGCGGCTAGAAAGCGCTCGTACACGTCGTCGATCGTGCCGTCCGCATCGACGACCTTCAGCTTGCCGCGCTTGCGGTAGTGATCGACAAGCGGCTCGGTCTGCTCGCGGTACACGTCCAGTCGCTGCCGGATCGTCTCCTCGTTGTCGTCCTCGCGCTGGATCAGTTCGCCGCCGGCGTCGGTGCAGGCGTCGAGTTCCTCCTGCGGCGAGTAATAGATGTTCAGCAGCTTGCCCGTCAGCGAGCAGGTGCGGCGCCCCGTGAGGCGTTTCATCAGGATGTCGAACGGCACGTCCATCAGCACCGCCGCATCGAGCGGTCGCTCCAGGTCGTCCAGCAGCTCCTGAAGGTCCAGCGCCTGCTTCTCCGTACGCGGAAAGCCGTCGAGAATGAAGCCATCGTTCGTGTCGGGCTCGGCCAGGCGCTCGCTGATGATACCGAGCATGATGTCGTCGGAAACGAGCTGGCCCGCTTCCATGATGGCCTTCGCTTTCTGCCCGAAGCGGCTGCCCGATTCGACCGCGGCGCGCATCATGTCGCCGGTGGAACTCTGCGGTACGCCCCTCTCCTCCATGAGTTTTTTCGCCTGGGTACCATTGCCGGAACCCGGCGCGCCGAGTAACA
>CALKYK010000077.1 GCA_938003715.1 uncultured Gammaproteobacteria bacterium | reverse complement strand
CGCCTGCGCCATGCCGGTGGCGCCGGTCGACATCGACGGCAACACGGTGGCGTCGGGGTACATACGGTTCGCCACCGCTTCCAGCGTTTCGAACATCTCGTTGTCGATCGGCGAGGGCGGCGCTTCCGGTCGGTATATCGGTTCCGGTACCACCTCGACGCGCGGGTCATCGATGACGGCGCGCAGCTGGTCGTAAAACGCGTCGACGTCCTCGTCGGGCAGCATGCGAATGTCGAGTATCGCTTTCGCTTCCGACGGGATGACGTTGCGGCGGAAGCCGGCCTCGATGACCGTCGGCACGACCGAAGTCCTCAGCACCGAGTAATGGTACGGATAGGTTTCCAGGAAGTGCTGCTGGATTGCTTCGGTCTCGTCCGGGTTCTCGACGTTTCTGTAGCGCCACGCGTCCTCCGGTTCCGATATCGACGCGAGGCGTTCGAAGTAGGCTCGCGTCGTCTGGTTGAGGCGCATTTCCGTCTGCCAGGCGCCAGCCTTCGCTACCGCGTTCGCCAGTATCGTCACCGCGTTGTCGATGCGCGGCACCGAGCCGTGCCCCGGCGTGCCGGTCGCAACGAGCGTGGCACGACGCGGCTTCTTTTCCGTCGACTGGATGCCGACCACGGTGACGCCCTGTTCGGTGAGGATGTTGTTGCCGCCTTCCGCGAGACAGAACTCGGCCTCGATCTTGTCCCAGTGTTCGGCAACCATGAAATTGATGCCGACGTCCGGCGTCCCTTCCTCGCCGGATTCGGCGAGAAAGATGATGTCGCGGTCGAGCTCCACGCCGTAGCGTTTCAGCATCATCATCAGCATCAGGCCTGCGGTGACATTGTCCTTGTCGTCAAGCGTGCCGCGACCGTAGATGTACCCGTCCTTGCGCGCGCCGCCGAATGGATCCTCGGTCCAGCGATCGCGCTGTACGCCGACCACGTCGGTGTGGCCCATGATCAGGATCGGTCGTTTCGAGCCGTTGCCCTCAATGCGCGCGACCAGGTTCGCGCGCTCGGGGTCGAGGGCATAGAGTTCGGAATCGATGCCGTCCGCGGCGAGCGCCGCTTCGATATACCTGGCCGCAAGCGTCTCGTTACCCGGCGGATTGGTCGTATCGATTCGCACGAGCGAAACGAGATGCCCGATTGCCTCTTCGCCGACCTCGTCCCAGTCGATGAGGTAGCGGTCCTGGGCTGTGACGACAGCTGGCAGGGCGAGAAGCACGGTGACGAAAAGCGAACGCATGGGCAGGGCTCCGGTGACGATGAGTCTCGCCCGGAGTCTAACCGAATCCACCGTGCGGTGACGGGGCTCACACTGCGGGTACGGCAATGCTAGTCTGTGCGGCCCCGACACGTCGCCGGACGAAGCAATGGAAAAGAAACGCAGTGCGGAGACGATCGCCGCCCAGGGCGATCACTTCATCGATCCGCATTCGGGCAGCGTGATCCCGCCGATCGTTCCGTCGACGACGTTCGCGCGCGACGAGCGCTACGCGCTGCTCGATCCCGCTCACGGCTACGGCCGTGACGACAACCCGACGTTTCGCACCGCGGAAAAAGTGCTGACGGCGCTCGAAGGCGGCGCCGACGCGATGCTTTTTTCGTCCGGGATGGCGGCGGCAATGGCGGTCGTGCAGGCGCTTCGGCCCGGCGACCGTATCGTGATTCCGCGCGTCATGTACTGGGGACTGCGCAACTGGCTCGGCGCCTTCTGCGAGCGCTGGGGAATCGAGCTCGTCAAGTTCGACCCGGCCGACGCAGACGACCTGGTTGCAAAGGTGCAGGCCGGCGACACGGCGCTCGTCTGGATCGAAACGCCCTGCAACCCGACCTGGGACGTCATCGATATCGAGACGGCGGCAGAGGTGGCACACGGCGCCGGGGCAAAGCTCGCCGTCGACTCCACCGTCGCGACGCCGGTGCTGTCGCGCCCGCTCGAGTTCGGCGCCGATATCGTGATGCACTCGGCAACGAAGTACCTGAACGGGCACGGCGACGTCGTTGCCGGCGCACTGGTGACCGCCGCCGACGACGATCTGTGGGCCGATATCCGGCACGTGCGCGCCGACGGCGGGGCGGTGCTCGGCAGTTTCGAGGCATGGCTGCTGCAGCGGGGCATGCGAACCCTTTACCTGCGCGTGCGCAACGCCTGCCAGTCGGCGCTCGCGATCGCGCAGTATTTCGAGGGACACCCGGCATTGACCGCGGTCGCCTACCCGGGGCTTGACTCCCTTCCGGGCCATGCGATCGCTAAGAAGC
>CALKYK010000076.1 GCA_938003715.1 uncultured Gammaproteobacteria bacterium | reverse complement strand
GTCTCGCTGTTGCTCCTACCGCGGTTTGGGCGACGATACTTGACAGGCGCTGGTGTCATACCAGCCTCATCGACATCGCGCGCCAGCATGCGGAGCGCGTCGTCGTCTCGGTGTTCGTCAATCCGACGCAGTTCGGCGAGGGTGAGGATTACGACCAGTACCCGCGCACGCTCGATCGTGACAAGCGCCACCTGAAGCTCGCCAAAGCAGATCTTTTGTTCGCACCTGACGTCGAAACGATGTACCCGTTCGGCATCGACAGCGCGACATCCGTCACGGTGCCGGCGCTGACCGGCGACCTGTGCGGTTCTCTCCGGCCAGGTCACTTCGACGGCGTCACTTCCGTCGTCAGTCGACTGTTCAGCCTGGTGCAGCCGGACGTCGCCGTGTTCGGACAGAAGGACTACCAGCAACAGCTCGTCATTCGACGCATGACCGAGGACCTGAACCTGCCGATCAGGATCGTGATGGGACCGACGGTTCGCGATTCGGACGGCCTCGCACTGAGCTCTCGCAACCAGTACCTGTCGGACGAGGAACGGAAGGTCGCGCCGAAGCTGTACGAGACGCTGCAGAAACTCGCCGAGAATATCGATGCCGGGTGGCGTGACTACGACGAGCTGGAAAAGATGGCCGTGCAGGATCTCGAGGAGGCTGGTTTCCTGCCGCAGTACGTCAGCATCCGCCGTGCCAGCGATCTTGCGGAGCCGCAGGAGAAGACACCGGAGCTGGTGATACTGGCTGCAGCGCAGCTGGGCGAGGCGCGGTTGATCGACAACGTCTTGGTCAGCACGACCTGACGCGAGTCGCCCGCGGGGGCGGGCTCCTGCAATATGCGGGCGACTGCGACTAATCCGAAGCCGTGTTGCGCCCTTTTTCCTTGGCGCGATACAGGGCTTCGTCGGCGGCGCGCAGCAGCGAATCGAACGTGCCGTGACTCTGCAGCTCGGCGACGCCCATCGAAACCTTGATCGGTACGGTGATCAGCGAATCTTCGCTTTCCTCGGTGGTTCCACACACAGACTGCCGCACGCGCTCGGCGATCGCGAGCGCCTCGTCGACGCCGACGTTCGGCAGCAGCACCGCAAACTCGTCGCCACCGTAACGAACCAGCAGGTCACGCGGGCGAAACTGCGTCTGCAGAATCTTGGCGACCGCCGACAGTGCGCGGTCACCCGCAACGTGGCCGAACATGTCGTTGAACGTCTTGAAATTGTCGACATCGATCATGATCAGCGACACGGGCTGCTCGTCGTTGACGCAGCGCGCGACTTCGTCGGCGAAGGATTCCTCCATCGCGTGCCGGTTGGACAGGCCTGTCAGCGCGTCGGTCGTGGCGTGTTTCTCGAACTTGCGCAAGTCGCCGATACTCTCGGCGATGAAGTGATTGTGGCTGCGGACGCGTTCCGACAGGACGACCAGCAGATTTTTCGCGAAGTCGTGCGACGCGTCGACCATGTCCCAGAGTACCGACTTGTGAATGACGAGCAGGTGCGTGGGCTCTGCGGCAATGACGAAGGCGGACGGATCTCGATCCTCGATGATCGACATTTCGCCGGCGCAGGCGCCAGCCTCCATCGTTGCGAGCACGGGCGAATCGGGAGAGCCGACATGCACGTTAAGCTCGCCGGACAGCACGACGTAGACGTTTTCGTTGTGCTCCCCGGGCGACAGCAGCGTCTCGCCGGTCGCGATATCGCGCCGGTCGCACTTCTGCAGCAGTTCCTGCACGTCGTCCGGACGCACGCCGTGGAACAGCTCGAGCCCTTCGAGCAGGGATTTCTTGTAATCCGAATTGATCAGCGCTGGCTGGCCCGACACGTTGGTTCCTTGTGCTTACGCAATGTCAGCCAGGAAGTCGTCGCCCAAGTGCGACCGTCTCCCACGGTCAGGGGCTTATTTACGCGAATTCGTCATGCCAGACAACGATCGGCGTCACCGATGGGAAGTTCTGCCCAAGCCGGGGCGGAAATCGGCTCAGCGGGCCTCAGGTGTGGCGAGGATATCTCTCGCTGCCTCGAATTGTGACCGGTCTTCGGGCGACGGCTGGGGATATTCGAGGCCGAGGCTCTCGAGCGCGGCAACGATCAGCTCGGCGATCGTCGCCCGCATATAGGGCTTGTGATCGGCGGGGATGGCGTACCACGGTGCCCACGGTCGCGACGTCGCATTCAGCGCCGCCTCGAACGCCGCCATGTAGTCGTCCCAGAACTGCCGTTCGCGAATGTCGCCGGGATTGAATTTCCACTGCTTTTCCGGGGTGTCGAGCCGGTCGAGAAAGCGGCGCTTCTGCTCCGCCTTGGACAGGTTGAGCCAGAACTTCAGGATCACCGTGCCGTTTCGCGCAAGGTGTTTCTCCTGGTCGCGGATGGATTCGTAGCGCTCGTCCCAGATCCTGTCCAGGTCGACAGGGTCCGGCAGGCGCTGGTAGTCGAGATATTCCGGATGCACCCGCACGACCAGAACTTCCTCGTACTGGCTGCGGTTGAAGATACCGATGCGGCCGCGCTCCGGCAGACTGCGCGACGTGCGCCAGAGGAAGTCGTGGTCCAGTTCGTTTTCCGACGGCTTCTTGAAGCTGAACACCTGGCAGCCGGCCGGATTGATGCCTTCCATCACGGCGCGAATCGTCGAGTCCTTGCCGGCCGCGTCCATGCCCTGGAACACGAGCAAGAGCGCGTGACGGTTTGCCGCGTACAGGGCTTTTTGCTGTTTGTCGAGCTCGTCGACGGCTTTTTTCAGGCGCCGTTTGTTACGCAGCGATCGATTGCCGATGGTTGGCGCGTCGGCGACGCGGAACGAGCCGTCGAATGGCACCAGGTATGGCGAGGCCGGAGCTTCGAACATCGGGATTCCTTGTTTGCTGGCGCCCGATTCACGCGGCGGCGCCCAGTTGATCGAGCGCCCACCTTACATGCTCGACAAGCAATTGCGAATCGCAGTCCAGTTTTTCGCGCAATGCAGCGACGACTTCCGGGCGGGATTCGCCGTTGCCAAGCGCGACGGCAATGTTGCGCAACCAGCGTTCGTAGCCGATCCGGCGAATGGCGCTGCCTTCGGTTCGCTGCAGCCATTCTTCCTCGCTCCAATTGAACAGGTCGAGCAGCTCCGCGGAATCGAGATCATGGCGCGGGCTGAAATCTCCCTCGGCGGTCGGCCGGGCAAACTTGTTCCACGGACAGAAAATCTGGCAGTCGTCGCAACCGTAGATGCGATTGCCGACGAGATTGCGCAGCGGCTCGGGGATGCTGCCTTTCAGTTCGATCGTGAGATACGAGATGCATCGTCGCGCATCGAGTTCGTAAGGGCCGACGATTGCACCGGTCGGGCAGACGTCGAGGCAGGCGCGACAGGTGCCGCAATGCGAGGTCTCGGGCCGATCGGGCGGGAGCGCAATGTCGACGTAGAGTTCTCCGAGGAAAAACCAGGACCCGGCGTCCCGGTTGATCAGGTTCGTATGCTTGCCGATCCAGCCCAGTCCGGCTTTTTCCGCGATCGGTTTCTCCAGCACGGGTGCGCTGTCGACGAATACGCGGTGGCCGAGCGGCCCGATGCGGGCCTCGATGCGCCGCGCCAGTTGCCTGAGCCGCGAGCGCAGTACCTTGTGATAGTCGCGACCGAGCGCGTAGCGGGAGACGTATGCGCGCCGGGGGTGATCGAGAAGCTTTTCCAGCGATTCCGTTTCTTCCGGCAGGTAGTCCATGCGTACGCTGATGACGGACACGGTGCCCGGCACGAGCAGCGCCGGGCGGCTGCGCTTCTGTCCGTGCACGGCCATGTAGTCCATCTCGCCGTGATACTGCTTCTGCAACCAGGATTGCAGCCGGGCCTCGGCCTGCTCGAGATCGACGTCACTGAACCCGACCTGCTGGAAGCCGAGTTCGACACCCCACTGCCGGATGTCCCGGGCGAGTGCTTCTAGTTCTCGTCTGTCGTCAGTGTCGTTCATCTTCGGCTTGCGCTTGCAGTCCTGTCAGTATAATTGCCGCCTCGCTTCGCCACAGTCGCTGCCGATGTCCCTGCCGGTCGAAATCTACTCCGTCGCAAGCGTGCGCCGCATCGACGACGTCGCCATCAACGACGCCGGCATCGGTGGCTACACGCTCATGTGCCGCGCCGGCGCAGCGGCGGTCGAAGTTGCGGTGGCGGAATTCCCGGACGCGAGCCGCTGGCAGGTCGTTTGCGGTGCGGGCAACAACGCCGGCGACGGTTACGTGGTCGCACGTCTTGCGGCCGAGCGCGGCATCGACGTATCCGTTATTGCCGTGACGTCGCCCGAGCGGCTGACCGGCGACGCTGCGCAGGCGTATGCGGATTTCGTCGCCGCTGGTCGCGCGCTGTCGCCGTTCGATGGAACTCTCGACGCGGCAGCCGACCTGCTGATCGACGCGCTCGCCGGGGTCGACGAGGTGGCTTCGCGCCAGGCCTCGGGCGCGACGTCGAGGGGGACTTCGCGAAGGCGCTGGCCGCGATCAACGACCACCCGTCGCCGGTCGTCGCACTCGACCTGCCGTCGGGCCTGCACGGCGATACCGGGGCCGTCATGGGTTCCGCGGTGCGCGCTGACGTTACGGTGACATTCGTCGGCCTTAAACGCGGCCTTTTCGTCGGCGAAGCGGCGGATTTTGTCGGCCGATTGCATTTT
>CALKYK010000075.1 GCA_938003715.1 uncultured Gammaproteobacteria bacterium | reverse complement strand
AAACCCTTGCCGGCCTGTCCGGCAAGGGTTTTTTTGTGCCGATGCTTTTCGACAAATGCCGCGTGATAGTCTTGCCCGCGTAACGGCGTGGTGACATGACGAACAGCGACGACAGGCGTATCGGCAAGACCGTCATCGTCGGCGGCGGCACCGCCGGCTGGATGGCGGCAGCGGTGCTTGCGCGCGTCTTCGGCGATTCGATGCGCATCGAGCTGGTCGAGTCGGAAGCGATCGGTATCGTCGGCGTCGGCGAGGCGACGATTCCGCAGATCCGCCTGCTCATCGCGCTGCTCGGCGTCGACGAGAACGAGTTCCTGGCCGCCGTCGACGGCACGATCAAGCTCGGCATCGAATTTGACGGCTGGTACGGCGCGGACACTCTGTACATGCACGCGTTCGGTGCAATCGGCCGGACCCTCGGCATGCTGCCGTTTCACCACTACTGGCTGCGGCGGCGACACGACGGCGGAAGTGATTCGCTGTGGGACTATTCGCTGACGTATCGCGCGGCGAAAGACAATCGCTTTACGCGACTCGACCACATCGGCGACACCGGGCTGGACGGCCTCGTCTACGCATACCATTTCGATGCGTCGCGGGTTGCCCCCTACCTGCGCCGCTACAGCGAGTCGCGTGGCGTCACCCGTCGCGAGGGCCGGGTCGTCGATACGAAACTTCGTGCATCCGACGGTTTCATCGAATCGGTGCAGCTCGAGGACGGCACCGTCGTCGACGGCGAGCTGTTCATCGACTGCTCCGGGTTTCGCGGGTTGCTGATCGAGGGCGCGTTGCACACCGGCTACGATGACTGGACGCACTTGCTGCCCTGCGACCGCGCGGTCGCGGTGCCCTGCGAGCCGGCCGAACCGATCACGCCGTACACGCGCGCCATTGCGCGACCGGCCGGCTGGCAGTGGCGCATCCCGCTGCAGAGCCGGATCGGCAACGGGCACGTCTACTGCAGCCGCTTCCTGTCCGACGACGAGGCGACAGCAATCCTGTTAAACAATCTCGACGGCACTGCGACCGCCGAACCGCGGCCGCTGCGCTTCACGACCGGGCGCAGGAAAAAGTTCTGGAACCGGAACTGCGTCGCCCTTGGACTCGCATCCGGCTTCATGGAGCCGCTCGAGTCGACCAGCATTCACCTCGTGCAGTCCGGGCTGTCGCGCCTGATCAACCTGTTCCCGGACCGCGGTTTCGAACCGACGCTGGTCGAGGAATACAACCGCCAGTGCACGTTCGAGTTCGAGCGGATACGCGACTTTCTCGTCCTGCACTACTACGCGAACAGGAACGACGGCGAATTCTGGAAGGAGCGGCGCGAACTCGATATCCCGGATTCGCTTGCCGAAAAGATCGACATGTTCAGCGCCAGCGGCGCGATCGTCCGCCGCGGCGAGGAGCTCTTTACGGAATTCGCCTGGCTGCAGGTACTCGTCGGGCAGGGCGTGATGCCGCGCGCCCACCACCCGCTGGCAGACGCGGTCTCGGATGATCAGCTGCGGCAGTTTCTTTCCGACCTGCGGCGCGTCATAGACGGCACACTGGCGCGGATCCCGCCGCACGCCTCGTTCATCGCCGAAAACTGCGCCGCCTGACGGGCGGCGCTCAGCGGTCGATTTCCAGTACCAGCACCGAGCGCGGCTCCAGCGCTATCGAGCGCTCTACGTTGTAGCGGCGACCGCTGATTACGTCGGTCGCGCGGGTCGCGTCGCCGAGGCGCTCCTCGAAACGATCCAGGTCGAGCAGCACCGTGTCGTCCGCCTTGTTGAAAATGACCATGACCGTGTCCTCATCGTCGTAACGAAAATAGGCGTAGACGCGGTCGATCGGCGTGAAGTGCATCAGCTTGCCGCTGTGGATTACCGGCGCTTCATTGCGCCAGCGGATCAAACGCCGCATGAAGGTTTGCGCCTCGCGCTGCTGCGCCGAGAGGCCCTCACCCGTGAACGCGTTGACACGGTCGCCGGTCCAGCCGCCGGGAAAGTCGCTGCGGATCAGGCCGTGGTCGTCCGATTCGCGGTTCGACATCAGGATCTCGGTGCCGTAGTAGATTTGCGGCGTGCCGCGCATCGTCAGCACGTAGGCGATCGCCATGCGGTACAGGTCGTAGTCTTCCTCGAGCTGCGTGAAGATTCGGCTCATGTCGTGGTTGTCCGGAAAGATCACCAGCGACGACGGATCCGGGTACAGGAAATCCGTCGCCAGCATGTGGTAGACCGGCTCCCAGTCGCTGCCGAATGGCGGCTTGTCCGCGTTCAGCGAGTTGGTCATCGCGTCGCGCAATGGAAAGTCCATCAGGCTCGGCAGGTACGAGACGTAATCGTCGTGGTTCTCCTTGCCGGCCTGCCAGTAGGAAACGACGGCCGGGCTCGCGTTCCACTCCTCGCCGACGACGTTGAAGTCCGGGTACTCGGTCATTACCCGGCGCGTCCATTCCGTCATGTAGTCCTTGTCCGGGTAAGGGTAGGTGTCCATGCGGATGCCCGCGAGTCCCAGGTACTCGATCCACCACAGGGCGTTTTGCGTCAGGTAGTCCGCGAGCAGCGGATGGCGCTGGTTGAGGTCGGGCATCGTCGGCACGAACCAGCCGTCGGCGAAGGCCTTTTCGTCGTAGTCGGAGACGTAGGGGTCCTGCCAGGTGATGTGCTGGTGATTGGTCTGGAAGTACTCGCCGCCGAAGTTGATCCATTCATCGTCGGGCAGGTCGTGCATCCACCAGTGCTCGCTGCCGACGTGGTTGACGATCATGTCCATGATGACGCCGATGCCGCGTGCTTTTGCGGCGGCCACCATGTCGCGGTACGCCTCGTTGGATCCGTAGCGCGGATCGACGGCGAAGAAATCGGTCGTAGAATAGCCATGGTAGGAATACGACGGCATCTCGTTTTCGAGCAGCGGATTCAGCCAGATCGCGGTGAAGCCCATGTCCTGGATGTAGTCGAGGCTGTCGACTATCCCCTCGATGTCGCCGCCGTGGCGGCCGCCCCACTCGTCGCGGTCGACGTGATCGCCGAAACCGGGAACGTTGTCGTTCGCGGTTTCCCCGTTTGCGAAACGGTCCGGCGTTATCAGGTAGATCGTGTCCGCCGACGTGAACCCGCGCGCGTGTGCCGGATCCGGATTCTTGGGATGTAACGGGTAGCGGACGACGTGGCTGCGCTCACCGTCGGCGAGGCTGATCGGAATTTCGCCCGTCGAGGCAGCCGGATCGATCTGCAGGTACAGGAACAGGTAGTTGGGATTATCGACGCGCTCCACCCGGTCGATGCCGACGCCGTCGTAGTCGATGCTCGGCACGAGACTGCCGGCGTCCTCTCCGTAAATGAGGATCTGCAGCCCGGTCTCTTTGAATCCCTGCCACCAGAAGGGCGGTTCGACACGCTCGATCTCGGCGCCGACTGCCATGCAGTTTGCCAGCAAGAGCGCGGTGAATGCTTGCCACCGCACGCGGTGTGACTTGCCGCTTTTCGTCATTTCGTTGCCCCCGTCGTGTTTTTGGGCCGATTTTGTCCGGCCTATGTTAATGAATGGCACACCGCGCAGGGATGAATACGTTTGCAGACGGAACAGGCGCGCAGGTCCAGTTGCTAGAATGACGCAAACGCCAGAATGCAATGTAAATGGCTGATAACGATAATAATCTTCGAAGCGTAGCGATCATCGGGGGAGGCTCCGCGGGCTGGATGGCCGCGGCGGCGCTCGCGCACTCGGTGCAGGGCAACTGTCGCATCACGCTGGTCGAATCCGAGGAGATCGGCACCGTCGGCGTCGGCGAGGCGACGATTCCGCCGATCAAGCTGTTCAACCAGCGCCTGGGCATCGGCGAGAACGAATTCGTCGCGGCAACGCAGGGATCGTTCAAGCTCGGCATCCAGTTCGTCAACTGGGGCAGATCAGGTCACCGTTACTTTCATCCGTTCGGACCGTACGGTGCGGAGTTCGACGTCGTACCCCTGCACCATTACTGGCTGCGCGAACGCAGAAACGGCAACGCCGAAGTGCTGGACGAGTATTCAATGGCGTGGGCCGCCGCATCGCGCAATCGCTTCGACCGGCCGACGCGCGATCCGCGCATGGTGCAGTCGACCTACGACTACGCGTATCACTTCGATGCGTCGCTGTACGCGAAATTCCTGCGCGGCTATGCGGAAAAGCGCGGCGTGCAGCGCGTCGAGGGGCGCATCGAGAACGTGGTCCTCGACTCGACGAGCGGCGATGTCGAGAAAGTCGTGCTGAATGACGGTCGTGAGGTACCGGCAGACTTTTTCGTCGACTGCACCGGCTTCCGCGCGCTGATCATGGAAGGCGCACTCGGGACCGGTTACGAGGACTGGACGCACTGGCTGCCCTGCGATCGGGCGGCCGCGGTGCCGTGCGCGCACGGCGGCGACTTCACGCCGTATACCCGGTCGACGCAGCTCGAAGCCGGCTGGCAGTGGCGCATTCCCCTGCAGCACCGCATCGGTAACGGTTACGTTTACTGCAGCCGCTACATCTCCGACGACGATGCGATCATCAGGCTGCTGGACAATCTCGACGGCGAGGCACTCGGCGAACCGCGCATCCTGCGCTTCGTCACCGGGCGGCGCAAGAAATTCTGGCACCGCAACTGCGTCGCGATCGGACTCGCCGCAGGATTCATGGAGCCGCTCGAGTCGACGAGCCTGCACCTGATCCAGACCGGCATCACGCGCTTGCTTGCGCTCTTTCCCGGCAAGCGCATCGACCCGCTGGCGGTCGACGAATACAACCGGCTGACCCGACTCGAATACGAAACCATCCGTGACTTCCTCGTGCTGCACTACTGCGCGACCGAGCGCGATGACACGCCACTGTGGCGCGATTGCGCGGCGATGTCGATTCCCGACACGCTGCAGTACAAGATCGATCACTTTCGGGCGTCGGGACGACTCGTATCGACCGGCATCGAACTCTTCCAGAACCCGAGCTGGCTCGCCGTACTCGTCGGCCAGTTCATCGAAGCGGAGCGCTACGATCCGCTCGTCGATCACCGCAGCAGTGTCGACGCGTCGCGACACCTTGCGAGCCTGCGCAAAGTCATGCACGAGGCGGCCGGCGTGATGACGACGCACAGGCAGTACGTCGACGAGCATTGCAAAGCAGCGGCACTCCATTAATGAAAACAATACCCAGCTCGTTGTCGATTCTCGTTGCCCTGCCGGTCCTGCTCGTCGCCGGTGCCGGCCTCGCGGGCGCCATGGAAGTCAGTTCCCCGGACGGTGAGCTCGTATTCGCGCTCACCGTGAACGAGCGCGGCACGCCGCAGTATGCGCTGACGTATCGCGGCCGGGTCGTCGTGCGCGAATCCCAGCTGGGCCTGCGCTTTCTCGATCACCCGCACCTCGACCGTGACCTTGAATTCACCGGCAGCGAGACCGGCAGCGCGAGCGAACGCTGGGAGCAGCCGTGGGGCGAGCGGCGCGTGGTGACCGACCGGCACAACGAGTTGCTGGTGCACGTTGCACGCAAAGACGGTGCGGCGCGCTACGATCTGCGTGTCCGGGTGTTCGACGACGGTGTCGGTTTTCGTTACGAAGTGCCCGATCAGCCCGGCTTCGATCGCGTCGACGTCGTCGACGAGCTGACCGAGTTTCACATTCCCGACGGGGCTCTTGCCTGGTACACGCCGGGGCGGCGCTTCAACCGCTACGAATACATTTACGAAACGACGCCGCTCGTCGAGTTGCAGACAGCGCACACGCCGATGACAATGCGCCTGCCCGACGGCACGCACCTGTCCATACATGAAGCGGCGCTGGTCGACTACGCGGCGTTCGTCCTGGACCAGCGCCGGCCAAACGTGCTGCAGGCCGACCTGACGCCCTGGTCGGACGGCATACGTGTGAAGACCGAGGCCCCGTTCAGGAGTTCGTGGCGCACGATCCAGGTCGCGCCGGACGCGGTCGGGCTGATCAATTCCGACCTGATCCTGAACCTGAACGAACCGAACAAGCTCGGCGACGTGTCCTGGGTCGAGCCCGGCAAATACATCGGCATCTGGTGGGCGATGCACATCGGCACCGCGACCTGGGGCTCGGGTCCGAAGCACGGCGCGACCACCGAGAACACGAAGCGGCACATGGACTTCGCGGCGGAGCACGGCTTCGACGGCGTCCTCGTCGAAGGCTGGAATGTCGGCTGGGACGGCGACTGGTTCTGGAACGGCGACCTGTTTCGTTTCGACGAGCCGTACCCGGACTTCGACATCTCCGAGGTGACGGAGTACGGCAGGCAGCTCGGCGTGCGCCTGATCGGCCACCACGAAACTTCGGGCAACGTCACGAACTATGCGAACCAGATGGACGACGCCTTCGACTTCTACGAGAGACACGACGTTATCCAGGTCAAGACCGGCTACGTCGCCGACGCGAGCGACATCAAGCGCGTCGACGAGCGCGGCATGCCGCACTACGAGTGGCACGACGGGCAGTTCATGGTCAACGAGTACCTGAAGTCCGTGACCGAGGCAGCGGAGCGCAAGATCAGCATCAACACGCACGAGCCGATCAAGGACACCGGCCTGCGCCGCACCTACCCGAACTGGGTCACGCGCGAGGGCGCGCGAGGGCAGGAGTTCAACGCCTGGGGCGTGCCGCCGAACCCGCCGGAGCACACCGCGATACTGCCCTTCACACGCATGCTCGCCGGGCCGATGGATTTCACGCCGGGCATCTTCAACCTGACGTTCGACGGCGCGCTGTCGCGCCAGCGCGTGCAGACGACGCTGGCGAAGCAGCTGTCGCTGTACGTCGTCATCTACAGCCCGCTGCAGATGGCGGCAGACCTGCCCGAGAATTACGAAGCAAACCCGGCGCCGTTCCGGTTCATCGTCGACGTCCCGGCGGACTGGGAAGAGAGCATTGCCGTTGCCGGCGAGGTAGGCGACTTTGTCGCTATCGCTCGGCGCGAACGCGGCGGCGACGACTGGTACCTCGGAGCGCTGACCGACGAGAAACCGCGAACAGTATCGATTCCGCTTACGTTTCTCGACCGGCGCAGGAACTACGTCGCGGAAATTTACCGCGACGGCGACAACGCGCACTGGTGGACCGATCCGTACGACATCGTCATCGAGTCACGGCCGGTCACGGCGCGCGACACGCTGACGCTGCCGCTCGCTGCGTCCGGCGGCGCGGCGATCAGGTTCAGAGCGGAGTAACGTCCGACTTTGTCGGACGATATTGCGAGCGCAGCGAAGCAATCCATGCGATGTTCGTGGATTGCTTCGTCCTGCTTCGTCACTGCGTTCCTCGCAGTCCTCGCAATGACAGGGGAGGACAGACCTGGCGTTAACTCGAAGAATCGAAAGCGCCATGACTAAGAAGAAAGGGCCTGACATGAGACAAAAACCCGCGCTCGGTTTCTGGCAGATCTGGAACATGTGTTTCGGATTCTTAGGCATTCAGTTCGGCTTCGCGCTGCAGAATGCGAACGTCAGCCGCATCTTCCAGACCCTCGGCGCCGAGGTGGACGACATCCCAATCCTGTGGATCGCGGCGCCGGTCACCGGGCTGATCGTGCAGCCCATCATCGGCCACATGTCGGACCGGACCTGGAACCGGCTCGGGCGCCGACGCCCGTACTTCCTGGTCGGCGCCATAGTCGCGTCACTGGCGCTGTTCGTCATGCCCAACTCGCCGGCACTGTGGGTCGCGGCCGGCATGCTGTGGATCATGGACGCGAGCATCAACGTGTCGATGGAACCGTTCCGCGCCTTCGTCGGCGACAACCTTCCGGAGCGCCAGCGCACCACGGGCTTCGCGATGCAGAGCTTTTTCATCGGTATCGGCGCAGTCGTCGCATCGGCGCTGCCGTGGATGATGACGAACTGGTTCGACGTCAGTAATACGGCGGCGCCGGGCGAGATTCCCGAGTCGGTGCGCCTGTCCTTCTACTGGGGCGGCGCGATCTTCTTCGCAGCGGTCGCTTGGACCGTATTCCGCTCGAAGGAGTATTCGCCGGAGGAGCTGGCCGAGTTCGACGAGGCGCGGCCGCCCGAGCACGTGACGCTGGACACAACGGTGCGACCGGCGTCGAAGTATTTTGCCGGGGGCGCGATCTGGATCGCTGCCGGCGGCGTCCTGACCTGGCTCGTCCCGCGCATCGAATGGATGGACAAGCAGCTTTACGTGCTGTCGATCGGCGCGGTCGTCTTCGGCCTGCTGCAGTCGGTCACCGGTGCCATGCAAAGGCGCTCCAGGACCGGCAACGGCCTGTACAGCATCATGCACGATCTCTTTCATATGCCTCGCGTCATGCGCCAGCTCGCAGTCGTGCAGTTCTTTGCCTGGTTCGCCCTTTTTGCGATGTGGATTTACTCGACGCCGGCAGTGACCAGCCACCACTACGGCACGGCGGACGTGACGTCCACTCTGTATAACGACGGCGCGAACTGGGTCGGTGTCCTGTTCGCGACCTACAACGGCTTTGCCGCACTCGCCGCGATCGCCATCCCGTTCGTCGCCGGCCGGCTCGGCTGCCGTCCGTGCCACATGTTCAACCTGCTGCTCGGCGGCGCGGGGCTGATCAGCTTTTACTTCATCGACGATCCGGACCTGCTGATCGTCTCGATGATCGGCGTCGGCATCGCCTGGGCATCGATCCTGTCGCTGCCGTATGCGCTGCTGTCGAACAACCTGCCGGCGGACAAGATGGGCGTCTACATGGGCATCTTCAATTTCTTCATCGTGATACCGCAGCTCGTCGCTGCCAGTATTCTCGGCCTGCTGCTGCGCGAGCTCCTGGGCGGGCAAAGCATCCTGTGCCTCGTCATCGGCGGCGCGTGCATGATCCTGGCCGGCTTCGCGACGCTGCTGGTCGACAAGGAGGCCGAACCCGCATGAACCTTATCAATGCCGGCGTCCTCGCGGTTGCGCTCGCGGGCCTCGCCGCCTGCGACCGGGCCGTCGATTCGGGCGCACCGGCCGATCCCTACCAGCCACAGCCGTACGTAAAGCTCACGCACCCGGAATGGTCGAAGAACGCGACGATCTACGAGCTCAACACGCGGCAGTTCACCGAGGAAGGCACGTTCGCGGCGGCGGCGGAGCAGCTGCCGCGGCTGAAGGACCTCGGTGTGACGATCATCTGGCTGATGCCGATACACGAAATCGGTGAAAAGAATCGCAAAGGCACGCTCGGCAGCCCGTACTCGGTGAAGGACTACTACAGCGTCAACCCGGAGTTCGGCACGCTCGACGACCTGAAGGATTTCGTCGAACGTGCACACGAACTCGGCATGTACGTCATCCTCGACTGGATCGCGAACCACACGGCCTGGGACAACCCGCTCGTCACCGAGCACCCGGAATGGTACGAGCGCGACTGGAAGGGCGACTTCCGGCCGACGCCGTGGTGGGACTGGTCGGACATCATCGACCTCGACTATTCACAGCCGGGCGTACGTCGCTATATGACCGAGGCGCTCAAATACTGGGTGGCAGAAGTCGGCATCGACGGCTACCGCTGCGACGTCGCCGGTTACGTGCCGCTCGATTTCTGGAACAACGTGCGCCGCGAACTTGACGCGATAAAGCCGGTGTTCATGCTCGCCGAATGGGAGTCGCGCGACGTGCACGCCGAGGCGTTCGACATGAGCTACGCCTGGAGCTGGTTCAACACGATGCACAACATCGCGCAGGGCAAGGCAAAGGTTCCGGCGCTGTTCGGCTACTACTCCGCGAACGAAAGCGCATTCCCGCGCGACGGCATGCGCATGACGTTCATCAGCAACCACGACAAGAATTCCTGGGACGGCACGCAATTCGAGGCGTTTGGCGATGCGCTACATGCCGCGATCGTGCTGTCGGTGGTCGGCGAGGGTATGCCGCTGCTCTACAGCGGCCAGGAAGCGGGCAACGAAAAGCGTCTCGAATTTTTTGAAAAGGACCCGATCGTGTGGCGGGAGCATCCGGTCGGCGACCTGTACAAGAAGCTGTTCGCGCTCAAGCGTGACAATACCGCGCTATGGAACGGCGCCTGGGGCGCGACGATGATTCACGTGCCGAACGACCGGCCCGACGAGGTCTTCAGCTTCGTGCGCAGGAACGACGTGGACAAGGTATTCGCTGTCTTCAACTTTTCGGCCGAATCGCAGAACGTATCGTTCGAACAGTCGCTGTACCACGGTGACTACATGGAATTCTTCAGCGGGGAAAGCGCGGCGCTCGACGCCGCCACCCGGCTGACGCTCGCACCATGGTCGTACCGGGTCTACCTGCGTTAACGGGCGAGCTTCGCGCCGCAGGACTCGCGTACAACCAGCGAGGTCGGCATCACCGTGGACTCGACCGTCTTGCCCTCGATCAGGCGCACGAGGTTGCCGACGAGCAGTTCGCCCGCGCGCTGCACGTCCTGGCGCACCGTGGTCAGTGCCGGCGTGACGTAGGCGGCGCGGGGCAGGTCATCGAAACCGACGACGGCGACGTCCCGCGGCAGCGCCACGCCCGCGTCCTTCAGCGCCTGGATCGCGCCAATCGCGAGCGCATCGGTCACTGCAAACAGCGCGTCGAACCCGGCGCCGGACTCGAGCAGCCGCCGCGCCGCCGCGTAGCCCGGCTCGAAGCCGCTGGTCGCCGCCACTTGCAGGGCCGGGTCGACCTCGAGGCCCGCTTCATGCAGCGCGCGCCGGTACCCCTCGAAGCGCAGCGCGAGTTCCGGGGCAGCGGGAGACGCGTCGCCGATGAACGCGATGCGCTTGCGGCCGAGCGACACGAGGTGCGACGCGGCCTGGTAGCCACCGCTCTGGTTGTCGCAGCCGAGCGAATGACCGGGCTGGCCGCCGGTCTTCGGCCCCCAGATGATGAACGGCGTGCCGGACGTCTCCAGTTCGTCGAGCTTGCCGCGATACTGCAGGTAGTTGCCGTAGCCGAGCAGGATGATGCCGTCGGCGCGGTTGCTGGCCTTGTATTGCAGGTGCCAGTCGTTGGACAGTTGCTGGATCGATATCAGGACGTCGTATCCGAGCGTCGCGGCCGAGCGGGTAATGTGACCGAGCATCGAAAGGAAAAACGGGTTGATCTCGGCGGACTCGCCGCTGGTTTCGTCGAACAGCATCAGCGCGATCGTGAAACTGTGCTGCGTGCGCAGCCCCGCCGCGTTGCGGTTGACGAAATAGTTCAGTTCGCGCGCGATGCGATGCACTCGCTCGCGGGTTTCGGGGCGAACCAGGGGACTGTTCCTGAGCGCGCGCGACACGGTCGCCTGCGACACGCCGGCCGCTTCCGCGATATCCCGCGAAGTCGGATTCTGACCCCCCATGCACTGCATTCTAGTGCACTTGGTCGACATGTCACAGTTTTGAGACGTTATGACAACCGGCCGCTCACGGTGCGCCGGCGCGGCGCTATTGCACAGACGGCGCAAATCGCAGAGATGGCGGAGATGGCGGCATGAAACGGACGCTGCTCGTCGGCGACATCGGCGGCACGAACGCGCGTTTCGCGCTGGCGAACGCGGACTCGCCGGGATTTTCGCAGGCAAAGACCTTTAGCTGCCGGGACTTCGAAAGTGCCGACGCGGCGATCCGCGCGTACCTTAAAGCGGTGCGTGCGAAAACGCCGTCGGTCGTCTGCCTCGCCGCAGCGGGTCCAATAGTCGACCAGAGCGTGCGCTTCACGAACAATCCCTGGACGATCACTGGCGCGGGCCTGCGTCGCGAGTTCGATATCGACAGCGTCCGGCTGCTCAACGACTTCGAGGCGATTGCGTACTCGATCCCGTTCCTGGACGGCGACGACTGCCTCACCATCGGCCTGCCGCCCGGCAAACCGCTCGGCAAGGAGGACTACTCCGTCGCGATTCTCGGGCCCGGCACCGGGCTCGGCACGGTCGGTCTGATGCAGCGCGACGGCAAACCCTATCCCGTCGTCGGCGAAGCCGGACACGTGGGCTTCGCACCCGAGACGCAGGTGCAGCTCGACATACTGGCGGCACTGCGCGAGCGCTTCGACCGGGTATCGGCAGAGCGGCTGGTTTCGGGACCCGGTCTGGAGAACATCTACTGGGCGCTGACGCGCATCCACGACGAAAAGCGCAGCCAGCAATCGGCCGCGGACATCTTTACCCGCGCCGCCGACGGCAGCGACCCGCGTGCGAGCGAGGCCGTGCAGATGTTCTTCGAAACGCTGGGCCAGGTGGCGGGCAACATGGCGTTGACGCTCGGCGCGTCCGACGGCGTGTACATCGCCGGCGGCATTGCTCGCCGCTATCCGCAGATGCTGGAAGCCAGCCGCTTCCGTTCCGGTTTCGAAAGCAAGGGCCGGCACCGGTCGCTGATGGAGCGTATCCCGACGCAGCTCGTCATGTACGAGGAACCGGGGCTGCTCGGCGCATCCTACGTCGCGCTGACGATGGCGACCGAAACGAATCGCTAGCTCAGCGTTTTGACTCCTGCATTACGGGTGACGTCAGTGCCGCAACCCGGAACAGCCGCGCCGACACGAGCCACAGCGAAGTGAAGAACGTCGTCAGGAAAACGAGGTCCCACGGCCACTTGGCGGTATCGGGTCCCAGATCCGAAACGATGGCAACCGCGGCGACGAGGATCTGCGTGATCGCCGTCGCGACCATCGCCCGCGCCATGCCGAGAGAACGAAACCGGGCCAGCATTGCGCCGAAGACGGCGACGACGAGCACGCCGGCGAACATCCGGTTCGCGGGATTGTTCTCCGAGCCGATGATGCCGACGGCAAGATTCACCCAGACCAGCACGAATGCTGCAGCGACGGCGACCACTGCGGCCAACCGATACGGCCGGTCACGCGATTTCCGCACCGCCAACTCGATCACGGCGCCTGCGACGAGCAGCATGGCGCCGAAAACGGCGAAGTCCGAGCCGGTCCAGTTCACCTCGTCGGTGAACTGCATGGCAATGAGCGGCAGCACCAGCAACGTCGCCGCCGCGCCCCAGCCCGCGACACGCCAGCGAGACGCGCGGTTTTTCGGAGGGTATTGCAGACTTTCATTCATCGAAGTTTTTCCGCGGCATTGCGCCGTGCCATCACAATACCCATCGTCGCTTCGAAGTGTGGCGATCCGCTGGCACCGAACTGTCGATTCCGTGGCGCTCCCGCGTTTGACCGGTCGGTAGTCGTCACAGCGGCAACATCGTCGTGTGTTTGATTTCCGAGAGCGCGATCGAGGAATTGATTTCCTGCACGCCGGGCAACTGCGACAGCTTTTCGTACATGAAGCGTTCGTAGTCCTTGATGTCCTCGGCGACGATGCGCAGCAGGAAATCGACGGTGCCGAGCAGCACGTAGCAGTCGAGCACTTCGGGGTAGCTACGCACCGCGTCCGCAAACTCGGTGAGGTTGCTGCGCCCGTGCGAGGTCAGCTTGACCTGGGCGAAGACCATCGTGGTCAGGCCGATCTTTTCCCGGTCGAGCACGGCCGGCTGCTCCTTGATCACGCCTTCGTCGCGCAGGCGCTGGATCCTGCGCCAGCAGGCCGATTGCGACAACCCGACCTTCGAACCGATCTCCGAGGCATTGATCCCGGGCCGGGTCTGCAGCAGGTCGAGAATGCGGCGGTCGGTCGCGTCGATCGGGACAGGCTGCATGATTTATGACCTTTTCAAGCCTAGGTGCGCATATATTATGCATCAATCAAGCACTTAGCACATCGAAATGCGACGACTATTGGCAGGCCGGCCGATATATTATTCGGCACTCACGCGCCCGCCGGCCATGGCCAAGAACAACATCGCCGGATGCGGCGCGAGCACATGGTCCCGGAGGTTTCGAGCTTTCCATGAACGGAAAATCGCGTCTGCACATCCCGCATCCGACCGCCCGCCCCGGCGACAAACCCGACTTCAGTTTCCTGGAACTCTCGCCGGCCGGCAGCGTCGACCGGCCGCCGATCGACGTGCGCACGCGCGACATCGAGCACCTGAGCCTGGAGCTCGTGCGCGTACTCGACGACGACCACAAGGCCAAGGGACCATGGAACCCCGGCCTCGATCCCGAAAAGCTGCAGGTCGGCCTGCGCTGGATGCTTTTGACGCGCGTACTCGACGAGCGCATGTGGCAGATACAGCGCCAGGGCAAGATCACGTTCTACATGCAGTCGGCCGGCGAGGAAGCGGTGTCGATCGCGCAGGGCATGGCGCTGCGGCCCGGTGACATGTGTTTTCCGTCATATCGCAATACCGGGCTGTTCCTGTTCCGCGGCACGAAACTCGTCGACATGATGTGCCAGTGCCTGTCGAATACCCGCGACATGTGCAAGGGCCGGCAGCTGCCGATCCTGTATCACAACAAGGAAGCGAACATCTTCTCGATCTCCGGCAACCTCGCCAAGGCGTAGCCGCACGCAGCCGGCTGGGCGATGGCG
>CALKYK010000074.1 GCA_938003715.1 uncultured Gammaproteobacteria bacterium | reverse complement strand
TCCGGTTTATCGGCCGGTATGGGACTGACACAATACGGGCCGGCATACGGGTACGAGGCAGGCCGTTGGACTTTTTCGAATACATCCTGATCCTGACGTCGGTGATTTTCGCGATGGGTATCGCGCAGATTCTCTCGGGAATCAGCGCGATCGCACACAGCAAGGCGCCGGTCAAACCCTACACCGCGCATACGTTATGGGTTTTCATCATCTTCGTCTACGTGTTTCTCGTCTGGTGGGCGACGTGGGAGTTTCGTGACATCGAATGGACGTTCGCGAAGTACCTTTTCATGATTCTCGGGCCGACGTTTCTGTACGTCGCGTGCTCGCTGATCATGCCGCGCGACATCGGCGACGAACCGATCGACATGGAGGCGCATTTTTTCCGCGTCCGCAAACCACTCTATTGGTCCTTCCTGCTCGGCTCGCTGGCCGCCGTCACCGACGGCTATTTTCTGTCCGACGAACCGGCCTGGCACCAGGGCAGGATCGGCCACATCGTGGCGCTGATTGCAACGATCTGGGGCATCGCCTCGGACAACCGGCGAGCGCACGTCGCCATCGCGATCATTCTTTCGGTGTCCTTCGGCTTCGTCACCGTGCTGCGCTTCTGGATACCGCGCTGATTATTCCTCGTACAGCGGATTGACGAGCGCGTTCAGCGCAATCGTCATGGTTTGCGCGTAGACACCCTGGCGCGTATACCGGCCGTCCGTCAGCAGGCCGAATGCGCCGCCCTTTTGCTTGCTGTTGACCGTGTCGAACACGCGGTCGTTGGCGGTGCCCAGTTCCATGCCGTCGTCGACGAGCGCCTTGACCGCCGCCGGCAGCGGTAGCGACACGCTGCGGGCCATACCGAGCCGATCGCGCCTGTCCAGCACTACCATCCAGGCAAACGCAGTCAGCACGCCGTCGATCGTGTCGATGCCGCCTTCCATGCCGACCCAGTAGTCGGCATCGGGCTCCTGCGCCCGTGCATTCTCGGTTCTCGCACGCGCTCCGCTGCGGGTTTCGTCGTCGCCGACCGGCTGGTCGCGCACGCCGCTGGGTACATCGATGGCGACGATCTCGAATTCGGCATCCGGAAACAAAGCGCCGAACGCACGCTGCGCCGCGCCGATCTTGACCGGGTTTCGCGACGCTACGACGACTTTCAAAGAATTCGACCCGACGCGCCGCGCTTCAGGTACTGACCCTGCCCCTTGCGGCCGTGCCAGGTATCGCCGTCGACGAGCATGTCGCCGCGCACGAACACTTTCTTCACCCTGCCTTTGACTTTCCGGCCCTCGAACAGTGAGTAGTCGACGTTGGAGTGATGCGTGTCAGCGGACAACGTGTGTTTTTCCTCCGGATCGAAGATCACGATATCGGCGTCGGAACCCACCGCGATCGTGCCCTTGCGTGGGAACAGGCCGAACATCTTTGCCGGCGCGGTCGACGTGAGCTGCACGAAGCGATTGAGGGTGATGCGGCCAGCATTCACGCCGCCGTCGAACAGAAGCGGCAGGCGGAACTCTACGCCCGGCGCACCGTTGGGGATCTTCGAGAAGTCGTCCCTGCCCGGCTGTTTCGACTTCAGCAGCCCGTATGCCTTTTCGCTGAAGCAGAACGGGCAGTGATCGGTGGCGACGAGCTGCAGGTCGTCGAACTTCAGCCCGCGCCACAGTGCGTCCTGGCACTCGCGGTCGCGCAGCGGCGGCGTCATCACGAATTTCGCCGCGTCGAAGCCGGGCCGGTCGTACTCGGATTTGTCCAGGAACAGGTAGTGCGGGCAGGTTTCGGCAAAGGCGTGGATGCCGCGGTCGCGCGCTTCGACCACCGCTTCCAGCGCCTCCTTTGCGGACAGGTGCACGATGTATACCGGGATTTCCGCGAGCTCCGCGATGCGGATGACGCGATGCGTCGCCTCGCCCTCCATGAGCTGCGGCCGCGTCAGCTGGTGATACTTCGGCGACGTGTTGCCGGCGGCGATCGCTTCCTCTATCAGCGCCTGAATGACGACCCCGTTCTCGGCGTGCAGGTTGACCATGCCGCCGTGTTCGCCGACCTTGCGCATCGTGCGATAGATGTCGGCATCGTCGACCATCAGCACGTCCGGATACGCCATGTACAGCTTGATGCTGGACACGCCGTCGTCGTTGATCATTCCCGGCAGTTCGGCCAGTGCCGATTTGTTGACATCGGTAAGGATCGAGTGAAACGCAAAGTCGACGACGCACTGCGATTCGGCCGACGCGAGCCGCCGGTCGAGCGCCGCTTTCGGCGATTCCCCTTTGAACTGCTGCGCGAAGTCGATGATCGTAGTCGTGCCGCCGAACGCGGCCGAAATGGTGCCTGTTTCAAACGTATCGCAAGTCTCGATGCCGTTGCCCATCGGCGTTTCCATGTGCACGTGGGCATCGATGCCGCCCGGCATGACGAGCAGGCCGGTCGCATCGTGCACTTCTGCATCGTCGACCTCGAGCGAGCGGCCGATCGTATCGATGCGGCCGTTTTCCACGAGGATATCGGCCACGTAGTCGTCGACAGCGGTCACAATGCGGCCGCCTTTGATCAGCGTTCTGGACAAGGGTTCACTCCGCTTTCCCAGATTCCGAGTTTAGTGAATGCGACGTTCAGAGTCTGCACGCAAACCCCGCTTGTCCGCAAAACCGGACCGTGCACGGTGCAAAATGTTGTGAAATCGCTGCGCGAAGATTGTTTGCGGCGCACTCGTCACGTGCCTGGTCTGTTATTCTCGGCGTTCGCCGAGCTGAAAAAGTCACAGAAGAGCAGGTCGTCACGGCGCTGGGGGGAAATGGTCAAACAGCTCGCTGTCTCCGAAGGCGAAACGGTGCCACGAACAGTGTTTCGATGCATTGTCGCGCTTCTTGTCACGATGCTGGCAGTTTGTATTCCGCAATACGCAGATTCGCAGTCGACCGAATCCGCAGAACATTCACGATTCCTGGTTGAGCCGGGCCGATACCAGGCGCTTCGATTCAGGCACATCGGTCCCTTCCGGGGAGGTCGATCGACGGCGGTCACTGGGATTCCCGACCAGCCGTTTACGTTCTACATGGGATCGACCGGCGGCGGCGTGTTCAAGACGACGGATGCCGGAACGTCCTGGCTCAATGTATCGGACGGGTACTTCGGTGCCGGCTCGATCGGCGCTGTCGCGGTTGCGGCATCGGATCCCGACGTGGTTTACGTCGGCACCGGGTCGGCCTGCCCGCGCGGCAACGTCTCGCCGGGCATCGGCATGTACCGGTCAACGGACGCGGGTCTTACCTGGATGGACATCGGCCTCCACGATGCGGGCCAGATCGCCAAACTTGCAGTACACCCCGAGAATCCTGACATCGTGTACGCCGCGGTGCTCGGCCAGATTTTCGGTCCGAACGAAGAGCGTGGCGTATTCCGCTCCCGGGACGGCGGTACAAACTGGGAGAAGGTGCTTCACTTGGACGATCAAACCGGCGCGGTCGACCTGCAGATGGATCCGGACGATCCGGACACCTTGTACGCTGCGTTCTGGCGTGCCGAACGAAAACCATGGACGATCATCTCCGGCGGCACCGAAGGCGGCATCTACAAAACGGTCGATGGCGGCGAATCATGGAAGAAACTGACCGACGGCTTGCCGAAGGGCATGACCGGTCGCATCGGCATCGCCGTTTCGCCTGCCAATACGCGACGCATCTGGGCCATTATCGAAGGCGAGCGAACGGATTCCGGTTTCGAGCGCGACGAGACCGGCATGTACCGCTCCGATGACGGCGGCGCGACCTGGCAACACCTGAGCGCCGACCCGCTGCTGCACCAGCGCCCGTGGTACTACCACCATTTGACGGCAGATCCGAAAGACGAAAACGTCGTCTACCACGTCGGCGACAGTCTGTGGAAATCGACGGACGCCGGGCTTACGTTCGACACGATGCCGGTGCCGCACGTGGACCAGCACGACCTGTGGATCAACCCGGACAATCCGCAGATCATGATCGAGGCCAGCGACGGCGGTGCCGTTGTCACGTTCAACGGCGGCAAGACATGGTCTTCGCAACTGAACCAGCCGACAGCCGAGGTCTATCGCATCGCGGTCGACGATGCGTTCCCGTACCGGGTCTACGCGGGCCAGCAGGACTACTCCACGATCTCGCTGCCGAGCCGCGTTTTCGGCGCCGGCGGCATCACGCTGCAGCACTGGAAGACGGTCGGCGGCGGCGAAATGGGGCCGATTGCCGTCGATCCGCGCGACCCCGACATCGTGTACGCCGGCGGCAACCTCAGCAGAGCGGATCTCGCTTCGGGACAGGTACGACGAATCGCCGTACACCCGCAGTACTGGAGCGGCGTGCCGCCGTCGAAACTGCGCTACCGTGTGCCGTTCGACGCGCCGGTTCGCGTGTCGCAGCATGAACCCGGTGTCGTCTACACCACCTCGCAGTTCGTGCACCGCACCCGGAACGAGGGCCAGAGCTGGGAGGTGATCAGTCCGGATCTCACGCGCAACGATGCGGACAAGACCGTCCCCTCAGGCGGCCCGCTGACGCGCGACATCACGAGCGTCGAAACTTACGGCACGATATTCGCGTTCGAAGAATCGCCACACGGTCCCGACGTACTGTGGGCCGGCAGCGATGACGGTCTTGTGCACCTGTCGCGCAACGGCGGCGAAAGCTGGACGAATGTTACGCCGCGCGGCATGCCCGAATGGGGCCGGGTCAATGCCATCGACCTGTCGAGACACGCAAAAGGTCGGGCGATCGTCGCAGTCACCCGCTACAAGCTGAACGATTTCCGACCTTACGTATTTGCGACAGACGACTTCGGCGAGAACTGGCGCCTGCTGACTGACGGCAACGGTATTCCGGATTCGCACTTTGTGCGCGTTGTACGCGAGGATCCGAAGCGACCGGGGCTGCTATACGCCGGCAGCGAGTTCGGCCTGTACGTCTCGTTCGATAGCGGAGTTAGCTGGCAATCTTTCCAACAGAACCTGCCGATAACGCCTGTGAGTGATATTGCCGTACACCAGGACGACCTGATCGTGTCGACGCAGGGACGCGGCTTCTGGATCCTCGACGACGTCACACCGCTGCATCAGCTCGATGCGGTGAACGACGATTCGCCGTTCCTGTTCAAACCGCGCGACGCACATCGCGTGGAAGGCGGCTGGCGACAGCCCGGCGCCTACATCAGCGAAGACACCTATCGCGGCGGCCTGATCGAAAACTTCAGGGTCGGCGAGAACGCGCCGCCGGGCGCGCTGATCTACTACCGCTTGCCGGACGGCTTCGACGGTGAAGTTGCAATAACCATCCTGGACGCCGGCGGCGATGAGGTGCGTCGATATGATGCGGACGACGAATTGCCTTCGACGCCGGGTATGCAGCGCTTCGTCTGGGACCTTCACCATGCCGGCGCAAACATCATCGAAGGCAGCCGGCTGGACGGGCACGTCGGCGGACCGCGGGCGCTGCCCGGCACGTACACGGTGCGACTCCAGGTAGACGACTGGCAGGTCTCGCAGCGATTCGACGTCCTGCCGGACCCGCGCTCGTCGGCGTCTCCTGCCGATCTCGAGACGCAGTTCGAGCTGGCGCTGTAGATCCGGGAGCGGGTGACCGAGACGCACGACCTGGTGCGCACCATTCATGCGCTGCGCGAGGAGATCGACGGCGCGGCAATTCCATCTGGCGAGCCATCTTCCGCCGACGCCGACTCGTTCACTCGATTACACCGAGAATCATTGACAGAACTCGATGCACTCGAGGACCTGCTGCGGCAGAAGCGGGCCAGGGTCTGGCAGGACACGGCAAACTTCGAACCCTTGCTCGACGATCAGTTTGCCTGGCTCGCAAGCTACGTGCTGTCCGCCGAGGCGCGGCCGCCGGACGTCGCGTACGAGCGCTATGCCGAGCTCGAAAGCGAACTCGCGCAATATCGGTCGCGGCTCGATGCATTGGTGCAAGGGAATGTAACTGCGTTCCGCGCGATCGCTCGGGACCGGGAGAACTGACCATGCTGAACAGACGACAATTTCTCGCCCGGCTGTCGCTGCCCGTCGGGGCTGCGGCGATTCCCGCGGTGACTTATGCGCACGACATGCAAACGACGCTGTCGGTGGTCAGCCAGCTCGCGGCGACCTCGGGCACGCCGGGGGAAATATCCCGCGACGAGGATTTCTGGTTCGAAGTGCGCAACGAGTTCACGCCCGACAGTTCGCTGATCAATTTGCAGAGCGGTGGCGTGAGCCCATCGCCGCGGACCGTTCAGGAAGCCGTCAAGCGCTATCTCGACTACTCGAACACGACGCCGACCTACACGATGTGGGAAATCCTCGAACCGCAGGAGGAGCACATCCGCTCGCGGTTGGCGCGTGACTGGGGCGTCGACGCCGAGGAAGTCGCGATCGTCCGCGGGACGTCAGAGGGGATGCAGATCTGCCAGAACGGCATCGATCTCGAGCCCGGGGACGCGGTCGTGACCACCAACCAGGACGACGTGCGCATGATCTGGACCTACCAGCAGCGCGAGGCGCGCGAGGGCATCGTGCTGAAGCAGATCTCGATCCCGACCCCGTCGGAAGACCCGGCCGAGATCGTCAGGCTGTTCGAGGAGAACATCACGCCGCGCACGAAAGTCATCCACATGTGCCACATGATCAACCTGAGCGGGCAGATACTCCCGGTGCGGGAAGTGGCCGACATCGCACATGCCCGCGGGTTGCCGCTGGTCGTCGACGGCGCGCACAGCTTTGCGCACATCGACTTCAAGATTTCGGACCTGAACTGCGACTACTTTGCGACCAGCCTGCACAAGTGGCTGTTCGCGCCGCACGGCACGGGCCTTTTGTACGTGCGCAGGGACCGGATCGCCGACACCTGGGCGCTGACAGCCCCGCCCCCGGAGATGAACGACGACATCCGGAAGTACGAGGAGATCGGCACACGTCCTGTCGCACTTGCGCTCGGAATTGGGGAGGCGCTGACGTTCCATCATGGCCTAGGCGCAAAACGCAAGGAGGCGCGCATGATTTACCTGCGCGAGTACTGGATGAACCGGCTAAAGGAGCAGGACCGGATCCGCTGGAACACCAGCCAGAAACCGGGCATGGCTGCAGGTATCGCGAATTTCGACATTCCGGGTGTCGACCTGAAGGCGATGAACCAGTGGTTGTTCGAAGCGCACGGCATTGTCACGCACGTCACCGAGCATCCCGAATACACGGGATTTCGCGTGACACCGAACGT
>CALKYK010000073.1 GCA_938003715.1 uncultured Gammaproteobacteria bacterium | reverse complement strand
ATGCGAGGATTGGTCGGGTCGAGCGAAAGATCGGTGGCGCCGGTGTCCGGGTTCGCTTTCAGCACGTGCTCCCAGGTCTTACCGCCGTCACGTGTGCGAAAAACGCCGCGCTCCTCGTTCGGCGTGAACACCTGGCCCTGCGCCGCGACCCACGCAATGTCCGGGTTGGTGGGGTGCACTTCGATCTTGGCGATCTGCCCGGCAGCAGGCAATCCTGCAAATTCGAACGTCTGGCCGGCGTCGGTAGACTTCCACAAGCCCTCGCCCTGCGCGGTCGTGACGCCGCGTATCGGCGCCTCGCCGGTGCCGACGTAGATCACGTTCGGGTCCGACGGCGCGACCGCGATTGCACCGATCGTGCCGACCGGGATCTGCCCGTCGGAAATATTGACCCAGGTGTCGCCCGCGTTCGTCGTTTTCCAGACACCGCCGCCGGTCGCACCCATGTAATAGAGCTGCGTGTTGCCCGGCACGCCGGTAACCGCGGTGACGCGTCCGCCGCGCCACGGGCCGATGAGCCGGTACTCCAGCCCGTCGATCAGTGATTCCTCGACGGCGAATGACGCGGTGGACGGAAATGTCGTGGCGGAGACTGCCAGTGTGGTGACAGCCACCCGGTGCAGGTGACGTTGCATGATTTCCCCCGGACGGACCGATTCTGCTTGTAATGGGTCAAGGTAGCGCCGGGCGCTGATCGAAACAAGCCGAGGGTCATCCAATGCGACGACAAGACGCCCCGTTTCCGGGGCGTCGATGAAACGCGTCATCGCGGCGGGCGATGTCGCGCCGTTCGTTGCGATGTCAGGCCGCGGGCGTCGCGTTGCAGGAGACGCGCGGGTTCCAGTCGGCGAAGGTACGGATTGGATTGCTCTTCCATGGACAGACGTGCGGTTCGAAGAATTCCGGCGGAGCGTAGCGGTTCGCACTGCTGGTGTAGTTGAGCAGGTGGCCTTCGAGCACTGCGGGCCCTGCGAGCGTGATGTACTCGACGCCGACCAGACGCAATTTCCCGTTCGGCTGCGGTTCGTAAATGAGCGCTTCCGGTTCGGTCACCACCGGCGGCTGGTCGTCCAGGTAGGCGGGGTTGATGAAGTGGATGCCCATGGCGCCGCCGTCGCGTCCGCTCACGCACGGCCCGGGCTGGTAGCCGGCGGCTTCGGCAAGGCGAACGTCCCGGAACTGTTCCGTCGCCTGCCTGACGAGCTGCACGAGCGGGCTCCTGCTGTCGCGCATTCCATCTTCATGCTCGTCGTTCGTCCATGCGTCGGATGCGATCACCGTCAGCGATACTACGGTCACCAATGCCAGTGCTTGCTTGATCATGGTTTTTACTCCTCTCACGCACCGGCCGTGGCCGGATCGATGATGCCGCAGATTTCCGTGATGCGGTTGGCGGGAAAGCCGCTGACTTCGGCATGACGCCGGATGATGGCTTCGTCGCTGGCAAGGTAGACGCAGTAGGTCCTGTCGCCGGTGACGAAGCTTTGCACCCACTGGATGCCGGAGCCGAGTTTCTCGAGGGCGGCGTTCGAGGTTTTTGCAGCGCCGCACAGCTGCCCGGCGTCGAAGTCGCCGACGCCGGGAATTTCTCTTTCGATGAGGTACTTGCGCATGTCGATTCATTCTCCTCGTCAATGTTCTGCCAGCGGAACCGGGTCGCCCCGGCAGAGGTTGCCAGTGTCCCGTGCGAGCGTTATTCCTGCGTCATTTCCGTGCCGCCTTGCAGTCAGTAAACCGTTATTCCTGCTATATTTTTTCGTCAGCGGGGGATGTGACTGGCACTGCTGCCGGGACGAGGCGAACAATGAAGCTGAAGATGTTTGCCGGGTTCGATCTGACGGTCCATCAAAGCGACCGTCTGAACGTCGCGCTGCGGCGCGGCCGCGCGCTGATTGCCTATCTCGCCGTCAAGGATGGACACCGGGAATCGCGCGAATTCCTCGTAGACCTGCTGTGGCCGAATCGATTTCGGGAGCAGGCGCTGGCGAGCCTGCGGCAGGTGCTTTTCGAGTTGCGCAAACGATGCGGCGATCCGGCACCCCTGGTCGTTGCGACTCGAACCGAGGTTGCGCTGGGCCCTGCCATCGAGGACTGCGACGTTTGGGCGTTCGAGGCCTGCACGCCATCGGACGACCCGGCCGACGCCGAACGCGCCTTGCAGCTATATGCGGGACCGTTTCTCGATGGTCCCACCATCGGCGCGGAGACGTTCCAGCACTGGGTTGCGATCCAGCAGGCGCGGCTGGAGGGGCAGCTGGAAAAAACCGTCATCGACGCCGCGCATCGATGCAACGAAGACGGCTCGGACGAGCGGGCGGCCGCCATGCTCGAGCGACTGCTGCAAATCAGCCCGATGTGCCACGAGGCGACCCTGTTGCTGCTGGAAACCGACGCGCGCAATGGCCGCGTTGCCGATGCGCTGCGCAAGTACGAGCGCTACGCCCGGCATCTGAAACTGGAATTCGATCTCAACCCGCCGCCTGAAGTACAGGACGCCTACGAGACGCTGAGGTCCGCGCCGCTCAGGCGGAAAACGTTCAGCGCGCCGCAGCGCGAAGTGGCCTATCGGGAACGGGATCCGTGGAGAAAACGGTCCAGCGACTCGCCCGTTATCGCCGTACTGCCGTTTCGCTGCCTGTCCGAACGCAGTACGGGCCAGGACCTTGCATCGGCAATGTGCGAAGACATCACGCTGATGCTTTCAGGTTGTCGGTGGTTCCGCGTGCTGTCACGCAGCGCCACCCACAGCCTGCCGTCGCAGGAAACGTTCGTCATCAGGGACTTCGTGCAGAAGACCGGCGCCGATTACCTGGTTTACGGCGCCATCAGCGAACGCGGCAGCGACTGGTCGGTCACCGTCGAACTTGCGGATGCGGGGACCGGCATGATCAGCTGGGCCAGGCGATACGATGCGACCGGCAGCGAGATCATCGCCTGGGCGCGCGAGGTCTGCCCGCTGATCGTCGCGGCGCTCGATCCGGCGCTGGCCGAGAACGAAACGCGCTTCAGTCACAAGCCGGCGTTGTCGGCGACCGGGTCAGTCGACGCCTACCGGGATCTCGTCAGCGGTTACCGGCAGTTTTACTCCGGCAACTGGTTCGATGCGATCGCCCGGTTCACGGCGGCAACGCGAAAAGATGAAACGTATGCTCATGCTCACGCAATGCTGGCCGTAACGCGTTACCTCGATGCGCAGGTCAATCGCAACGATGACTGGCGCGAACAGATGAGTCGCGCCGAAAAGCGGGCGCGGCGGGCGCTTGAGATCGATCCGTCAGAGGCGAAAGCGTGCAACATCCTGGGGCAGATACTCGACTGGCAGGGACTGCACGATGAATCCTTCGACTACCTGCAACGTGCCGGCACTCTGAATCCGAGCTTTGCCTGGGCATCGACCGGCCATAGCTACCATGCGCTGATGATGGGTGCCTTCGACGATGCGAAGTCCTACATTCGAACTGCGCTGCGTCTTCGTGTCGGCGACAGTGGACTCGGTCTGTGCCTGCCGGCCCGAGCGCTCGCGGACCTGCATCTCGGTCACTACGAGGATGCGCTGGGCACGGCCCACTGGGCGACGCGCATGCAACCGAATTTCTGGCTCGGGAGGCAGGTTCTGGCGGCGTGCCTGCTGGCAGCAGGTGACGAGCGCAACGCCGGACAGATCGTCGAGGCCCTGCGCCGGGACTACGGGTCGCTGAGCAGTGAGGAGTTTGCCGGCTGGTTCCCGTATCATGAAAACAACGTTGAACGGCCGGTGCTGGACGCGCTTCGCCACTTCGGGTGGCATAGAAAGAGGAATTGATGTAT
>CALKYK010000072.1 GCA_938003715.1 uncultured Gammaproteobacteria bacterium | reverse complement strand
ACCAGCCGCTACGCGCCCGGGCGCGAACTCAAGTTCAACCAGGGCAGCGGCGACGGCCGGGTCACGATCAAGACGCTGAACGGCGACGTCACCTTCTGCAAGTAGACGTCGCCGGATAGCGACAGTCGCCCGCCCCAGCGGACGACTGCACCGTCATTGCGAGGACTGCGAGGACTGCGAGGAACGCAGTGACGAAGCAGGACGAAGCAATCCAGGTGTGATTAGTCCGGAGCCGCAGCGACCCCGGGCAGTTGCTCCTCACTCGAAAAGCCCTTGACTCGCTCGGAGCAAATACCCGGGTCCGCTGCGGTTGAGAGCAGGAACCCAACGTCGGGGAACCACTGTCGCGCGGGCTGGAACACCGCGCAGACCGCGGCTTCCCACTCCTGAACGGGGTGGTTCTCCTGTCGCTGGCACCTGCTGCAATGGGCGGCGGATTGGCGTTGTCCCCCGACTACAGGACGGACTAAAGGTCAATCCGCACCGAGCTGAATCGCATTTGCTGGCACCGCGGGCGGATTGGGGTGTGTCTTTCGACCGAGTCAAGGGCTTTTCGAGGAAGAAAGACACACCCGGTGGTCGTCGCCATGTGACAAATGGTCTGCTGATCCGGCAACCGACTCCCGAATTCCCGGGAACATACGCACGCCGCGGCGCATCCAAGCCTGCATAGACATTTGTCACATCACCGACGCTGCGCGTTTGCTATCCTTCCCTGATCGGCCGGGCCCCTGCCCGAGCCGGCTCGAGTCCCGGGTTTCTCAATGATTGCTCGTCTGTTCAAAGTCGTCATGGTGCTGCTGATCGGTGCGGTCGGCATCCTCGCCGTCGCCGCCGTTTCGCTGTACCTGTTCTTCGATCCGAATGACTTTCGCGACCGCATTTCCGCCGAGGTCAAGGAGGCGACCGGCCGCGATCTGACGATAGAAGGCGACCTCAGCCTCAGCGTCTTTCCGTGGCTCGCAGTCGAAACCGGGCGTATCGAGCTCGGCAACGCCGACGGATTCGGCAGTGACCCGTTCCTCACTTTCGAGCAGGCGAGCCTGTCGGTGCGGCTGCTGCCGCTGATCTTCAGGCAGGAGATCGCGGTCGGCACGGCCTCGGTCGACGGGCTGGTCGTCAATCTGGAGGTCGCGCGCAACGGCCGCACGAACTGGGACGACCTGGTCGAGGCGAGCGAGGAGGACGCAGGCGATTCGGCCGGTGACGGCGGACCGTCGGCGCTGGACGTCGCCAGCATCAGCGTGCGCAATGCCGACGTCAGCTACACGGATCGGGGGGCCGGCTCGCGGTATGAGATTGCGAACCTGAACTTCGAAACCGGACGCATCAAGGCCGGCTCACCCGTCGCGCTGCGCGGCAACTTCGACTTCGACGTGGACGATGGCGCACTCGGCGGCTATCTCGCGCTGCGCGCCACGGCGGAGATGTCGGAGGGTGCCGAACAGGTAACGGTCAGCGGGCTCAACCTGTCCGGCGTGCTGACAGGCATTGTCGAGAACCAGACCGAAATCAATTTCGACTCGCGCGAACTCGTCGTCGACACGGTTGCACAGACGATCGACGCCGGCGAAATGGACCTGACCGTGCTCGGCCTGTCGATGTCTGCAGACGTCGAGCCGTTCTCATACGCCGGCGACATCCGTCCGACCGCCGCCCTTCGCGTCGCGCAGTTCTCGCTCAAGGACCTTCTCACAACGCTCGACATCGAGCCTCCGGTTACGGCCAATCCCGATGCGCTGCAGCGTGTCGAGCTGAACGCGACGGCAAGTCTCGGTGCAACACATCTGACACTCAACGAGTTGGCACTGGACCTCGACCGCTCGCAGATGACCGGCATGCTCGCCATCCCGGTCGCCGACGACGCCGCGCTGCGCTTCGAGCTCGACGTCGATGAAATCGTGCTCGACGACTACATGGCGCCGGCCGACGACAGCGCCGGCGGCGCATCGTCATCGGATGACGACGTCGAGATTCCGGTCGACCTGATTCGTACGCTGGAGGCCAACGGCAAGCTGTCGATAAGACGGGCCAGCCTCACCGGCCTGCAATTCGAGTTCGCCGAACTCGGCCTGCAGGCGAGCGGCGGCAAGCTGAGGCTCAATCCGCTCGCCGCACAGCTTTACGCGGGGACGTATTCCGGCGACGTGCGCATCGACGCGTCCCGCGACCGGGCAAGTGTATCCGTCAATGAGAAAATCGCCGGCGTCAGCCTGCGCCCGCTCGCGCAGGCGATGTTCGAGAAGGACAACATCACCGGCTCGATCAACGGCGGCTTCGTGCTTTCCGGCAGCGGCAACACGCTGGCCGCGATCCGCCAGGATCTCGACGGCAACATGAATTTCGAACTCGTCGACGGCGCCTGGGAAGGTGTCGACGTCTGGCACCAGCTGCGCGCGGCGCGCGCTCTGTTGCGCGGGCAGCCGGTGCCGCAGCCGCGCACACCGGTGCGCACGCAGTTCTCGAATGTGAAGGCGAGCGGTACGGTTACCGACGGCATTTTCGAGAACAATGACTTCCGCGCCGAGCTGCCGTTTCTGCAGCTGACCGGAAGCGGTAGCGTGGACCTCGTGCAGGCGCAGGTGAACTACGGCCTGCGCGTGCGCGTGCTCGAGAAGCCTGAGCTGATGGGGAACGTCAGCGACGCTGAACTTGCCGACTTCACTGAGACCGTTATCCCGCTGAAGATCACCGGTGCGCTGGCCGCGCCGAAAATCCAGCCTGACGTCGAAGCGATCCTTCGCCAGGAGCTGGAACAGAAGATCGATGAGAAGAAGGAAGAGGTTCGCGACCGCATCCTGGACCGCCTGCTGGGCGGTGAGCAGGCGCCGCCGGCGGAAGGTGAACCCCCGGCGGAAGAAACGCCGCAGGAAGAAGAATCACTAGAAGAACAACTAAAAAAGAAATTGCTGAAAGACCTGATCGGAAACTAGCGCGTTGCGTTTCCCGGTATTCAGCAAAAGTAGGCGCCTTGCTGCGCTTGTCCTGGCACTTTGCGCTGCCGGCGCGCAGGCTGCAGACCTGCGCGACGTCACGGTCGAGCGCGATGACGACCACTACCGGCTGAATTCGACAGCCTACTTCAACGTCGGGCGCGAGGAGCTTTATCGCGTCCTGACGAACTACGACCTGTTCAAGCGTTTCACCAGCGCCATCGTCGAATCGCGCAACGTCGAGCCGGACGACAAGGGCCGGCCGCAGTTCTACGCGCGCATGCAGGGCTGCGTGCTGCTGTTCT
>CALKYK010000071.1 GCA_938003715.1 uncultured Gammaproteobacteria bacterium | reverse complement strand
GTCGCTGACGGCGGCGCCGGGCGACACGCCTTCGGCGTCAGCACGATAGCGCATCAGCCGGCGCCGGCTCGTCCCGAGGTTCTGGGTACGCGCGATGATCTCCTGGCCCGAATAGCAGCCCTTGCTGAAGCTCACCGCGCCGAGCCGATCCAGGTTCAGCATGTGCGCCGTGAACTTCTCGCTATTCGCCGAGACGATGTGTGGCACGCCCGCGCGTATCAGGGCCAGGGGGTCGGCGTCCCGCGCATCGAGCAACCCTGTCACATCGTCCCGCTCCGCCCCGGACAGGTCCACCCTGGCGCGCAGGCGATAGCGCTGCAGCCGTTGCAGCACGGCATCGGCGATGTCGTCGGGCACGACCAGGCCGACGCCGTCGTCGAGGGTGACGAGCCGGACGATCACGATGACGCGCCCCTGCGCATTGCACCACGCGGCCAGGAGCCGCTTCGCCTGCTCGAGCGCCGTGACGTCCTGGGTCAACTGTCCCTGCAGAAATGCGATCGCGTCCTCGCCGCGCGCTCGAATCAGTCTGTACAACTCGCTATTCACCTCTGGCATACTGCCGCCATGGCCGACGTTACCAATTGTTACAGTGATGGACGTAACACGCCGGCCGATTCCAGCGACAATACTACCGACAAATCCGGCGCCGGCGATGCTGCGGACGAAAGCGCCGCGGATGCGGATGTCGAACGGGAAATCGGCGGCCGTGACGGTCCCGATCCGACCCGCTACGGCGACTGGGAAAAGAACGGGCGCTGCATTGACTTCTGAGCGTGCGCCCGCACTACCGTTGCACCGACACAAAGGCAGGCAATGAATACCGAAGGGCGGCCGCTCTCACCACACCTTTCCATCTATCGCTGGCCGATCACGATGACGCTGTCGATCCTGCACCGCGTCACCGGCGTTGCGCTGTCCGTCGGCCTGATCGCCTTCGTTGCGTGGCTGTCCGCGATTGCGTTCGACGTGCCGTCCTACGCGACGATCGAAAGCCTGCGCGACAGCTTCCTCGGGCAGCTGTGCCTCGCCGGCTGGCTGGCCGCGTTCTTTTTTCACCTGTCGAACGGCATACGGCACCTGTTCTGGGACGCCGGGCTCGGCTTCGAGCAATCGCAGGCGACGGCCTCGGCATGGGCCGTCATCGTCGCAACCTTACTGCTCACGGCCGGCTACTGGTGGCTGGTGACCGTCGGCGGAGGCGGCGCGTGAGCCTGCGTTCTCCGCTGGCCCGCGTGCTCGGCAAGGGCTCGGCGAAAGAGGGCACCGAGCACTGGTGGATGCAGCGCGTGACGGCGGCAGGCCTGCTCATCCTCGGACTCTGGTTCCTGGTCTCGTTCGCCGGCATCGACGCCATCACCCGGGCGTCTCTCGCGGCCTGGGCCGCCGATCCGCTGACCGCCGGCATGCTGCTCGCGCTCGGCCTGACGCTCGCCTGGCACTCGTCACTCGGCGTGCAGGTCGTGATCGAGGACTACGTGCACGGTCCGGCGCTCAAGGTCACGGCCCTGGTGCTGAACCGCTTCGCGCACGTCGCGCTCGGCATCGGCGCACTGCTCGCCGCCCTGAAGCTCGTGCTCGGAGACGTCGCATGAGCGACTACGATTTCATCGATCACAGCTATGACGTCGTCGTCGTCGGTGCCGGCGGCGCCGGGCTGCGCGCGACGTTCGGTCTCGCGCAGGCCGGCTTTCGCACCGCCTGCGTGACCAAGGTATTCCCGACGCGCAGTCACACGGTCGCCGCGCAGGGCGGCATCAGCGCCGCGCTCGGCAACATGGGTGAAGACGACTGGCGCTGGCACATGTACGACACCGTCAAGGGCTCGGACTGGCTGGGCGACCAGGACGCGATCGAATACATGTGCAAGGAAGCGCCGGACGCGGTCATCGAGCTCGAGCACTACGGCGTGCCGTTCTCGCGCACCGGCGACGGCCGCATCTACCAGCGTCCGTTCGGCGGCATGACCACGCACTTCGGCGAAGGTACGGCGCAGCGCACCTGCGCCGCCGCCGATCGCACCGGTCACGCGATGTTGCATACGCTGTACCAACAGTCGCTGAAGCACGATGCCGAGTTCTTCATCGAGTACTTCGCGATCGACCTGATCATGCACGACGGCGCCTGCCACGGTGTCGTGGCGCTCGATCTCGCGACCGGTCGCCTGCACCGTTTTCGCTCGCACCAGGTCATCCTCGCGACCGGCGGCTACGGCCGCGCGTATTTTTCCTGCACGTCGGCGCACACCTGCACCGGCGACGGCAACGCGATGGTGCTGCGCGCCGGCCTGCCGCTGCAGGACATGGAGTTCGTGCAGTTCCACCCGACCGGCATCTACGGTGCCGGCTGCCTGATCACGGAAGGCGCGCGCGGCGAGGGCGGATACCTCACGAACTCGGAGGGTGAGCGCTTCATGGAACGCTATGCGCCGAACGCGAAGGACCTGGCGTCGCGCGACGTAGTCATCCGTTCGATGACGATCGAGATTCGCGAAGGTCGCGGCGTCGGCGACGACTCCGATCACATCCACCTGCACCTGGAGCATCTCGGTCCGGATGTCATCGACGAACGCCTGCCCGGCATCGCCGAGACTGCGCGCATCTTCGCCGGTGTCGACGTGACCAAGGCGCCAATCCCGGTTTTGCCGACCGTGCACTACAACATGGGCGGCATTCCAACGAACTATCACGGCGAGGTTGTCGTTCTGCAGAACGGCGATCCCGATGCAATCGTTCCCGGTTTGATGGCCCTGGGCGAAGCCGCCTGTGTTTCCGTTCACGGGGCCAATCGGCTTGGCTCCAATTCACTGATCGACCTTGTCGTTTTCGGACGCGCCGCTGGCTTGCGTTGCGCAGATATCCTGGAGCCAGGCGCCAAGCAGCCCGACCTCAAGGACGACGCTGGCGAATCGGCTCTGTCTAGACTGGACCGTCTTCGCCATGCGGCCGGCGGCACCCGGACATCGGAATTGCGGTTACACATGCAAAAAGCCATGCAAACGAACTGCGCGGTCTTTCGAACCGGAGAGGTGCTCGAAGAAGGCAAGACCAAGGTTGCCGAGATTTTTGCAGGGGTCGAAGACATCAAGGTCTCGGATCGGTCCATGGTTTGGAATTCGGATCTTGTTGAAACCCTGGAATTCGATAACCTCATTCGCCAGGCGCTTGTCACAGTCAACAGTGCTGCCAATCGTAAGGAGAGCAGAGGAGCGCATGCGCGGGAAGACTTCCCGGATCGCGACGACGCAAAT
>CALKYK010000070.1 GCA_938003715.1 uncultured Gammaproteobacteria bacterium | reverse complement strand
GGCCTCGAAGTCGGGGATCGGCGCGCCGACGTGCGCGGCGCTCTCGTCTATCTTCGCGAAGTACAGCAGCGCAAACGCCGCAGCCGACAGGGCCGCCAGCACATAGTAGACGTCCAGCCAGCCCAGTGATCCGGGATCCGCGTCATCGACGAACGCGCTGAAGATGAAATAGCCTGACAGGACGCCGACCATGAAGAACGACTCGAGGAAATTCATCAGGCTGACGTGTTCCTTTTGCGAACTCGTGACCAGGCCGAGCGTCGCGAAGACCGACACCTTGACCAGCGCGAAACCGACGCCGGTGGCCGCGAACATCGCCTTCGCCATCCAGAACGTCGGCAGCTGCGGCATCATGAGCGCGACCGCGGCGATGAATGCCAGCGCGATCAGCATCGCGCGGCGGTAGCCGATGCGAACGATGAAGGACGCCACCAGGAACGAGGTAATCGCGATCGGCAGGTCCTTGAACGCTTCGAGAACGGCGGCGGACGACTCGGATACGCCGTAGCTGTTCTGCACCTGCAGGATTACGGTGCCAACCGAATTCAGCAGGATCGCGAAAACGAAGTAGTTCAGGAACAGCGATATCTTGACGAGCCAGCGTGCCATGCCTGCTCCGGGGTGGGGCGTTCGAATGTCGAGTTGCGGGGCAGGCTTGCGCCTGCCCCGCTACCACTTTCTTGTTGTCAGAACTCGTAGCCGACGCTGAACTCGAACGTCCGCGGCATGATGAAGCGGCCGTTCGGCGCGGTAATGTTGCGTGGGTCACCTTCCGTCAGCGCATCCTCGTCGGTGATGTTGTCAGCCGCGAGCTGCACGATGAACTGCTCGTTGATGCGCAGGATGACGCCGAGGTCGAGCTTCTCGTAGCCCTCGAGACGCGTGACGTTTTCAGGCTCGCTCCAGCGATCGTCGACCGCCGAAAGTGTACCGTAGACCGTTCCGGTGATGTCGCCCATATCAAACTCGTAGCGCGGCGTGAGCCTGAGCTGCCAGCCCGGCTGGCGCTGCGTGTCGTTGCCGTCGTTCGGACCGCTGACGATTTCCGCGTTCTGGATCGTCGCATTCAATGACACCGAGAAACCGGTGTCGGTCTGGTAGATCGCGTCCACTTCGACGCCAGTGGACTCCTGGGTCTGGATGACGGCCTGCTGGCCGGTCAGCGCGACGAAGAAGGTGGGGTCGACCTCGGTATAGAAACCGGTTGCGTACAGGCTCCAGTAATCCGTAATCCACTTGAACCCGACTTCGAACTGGTCGACTTCCTGGATCAGGTCGTTGCCGTTCTGGAACGCGTTCCGGTTGTCGCGGAAGTCGTCGAAATACGGCATCTTGCTGCCCTGGTTGATGCGGCCGAACACGCCCATCGAGTCGTTGATCAGCCAGTTCGCAGCCGCGGTCCACGAAAACTCGGACTCGTCATAGTCGACCGCCAGCGTGACCTGGCCGTCGAGGCCCTCATCTACGCTGTAGTTGACCTGATGGTTCTCGGCGCGAATACCGAAGTCCAGCGTCAGGTAGTCATTGACGTCGAACGTGGTTGCCGCGTAAAGAGCCGTCGTCGTGGCGTCGCCGGTTGCGTGGATGTCGTAATTCCAGTTGAAGGAATCGACGGTGGGGACGTCGTTACACGCGATGCCGGTGACAACCTCGCCGCCGTGCTGCACGACTTCGTACTTGTGGTTGCCGAGTGACCAGAACTCGTCTGCGGAAGCATTCGCGCTGTAGAAGCCGAACGTGGCCGTGCCGCGATCGAGCACGTACTTGATCGAAAGGTCGTTTGTGAAGGCCTCGATGTCTTTACGCACTTCCCAGGCACCCCAGCGCTGGATGTACTCGGAGTTTGCAATCGAGCGTCCCGTTACCGCTCCGGTAATCGGGCCGGTAACCACTGCCAGGGTATCGACGTTCGGGTCGGCAATCAGCGCGCCGACGTTGACCGCGCCTCCGTCCGGCACGAGCCCGAGCGTATCGGCATCGCCGGCCGTGTAGCTGAAGCGATTGGTCAGCTCCCAGTCTTCGGTGATATCGAGAACGATCGAGCCGCCGGTCATCGAGCCGTCCCAGCCGCGGCCCTCGCCGAGGTTGACGGTCTTCTCGCCGGGATCGACGAATGTCGGGTCGCCGAAGTCGTTTGCAAACAGTATGCGTCGCTGTCGGTTCAGGGTACCGATCTGGCTGTACTCGGCGTCGACGCCCGGAACGTTGAGCGGCGACGGCAGGTACCACTGGCCGTGATCGTCGGTCTGCCGATGGAAGACGTTTAGCGAGCCGTTGTCGAGGTCCTTGGTCAGGTTGATCGTCAGCTGGCTGCCCTCGCGCGCATTGAAGCCGGCGTCGCGAATGCCGGGTGAACTCAGGACGTATCCGCCGACCATGTAATAGAACTCGTCGGCGAGTTCGCCACTGAGGTAACCGTCGAAACGGCGCAGCTCGTAGTCGGAGGTGGTGTACTTGACCAGGCCTTCCGTCTCTTCACTACCTTCGCGCAGGATGAAGTTCGTCGTCAGGCCGGGCTGGCCGTTCGAAAACACCGGGTTCGGACCGCCGCGCAGGGCCTCGACCGGCTGCACCGTCTCGTCGACGCGGAACAGCGTCGTGTTCTCGAGGAACGACAGGGTCGGCGGCGGGAAAATCGGTGCGCCGTTGACCTGCAGCGAATAAAAAGGTGCGTCGCCGCCGCCCGGGAAGCCGCGAACGAATACGTTTGCGCCGGATACGCCGCCGGAACTTTCCGACCAGACTCCCGGCACCAGTTTGAGGAGATCCGCCGTGCTTTGCGGCGAATACTCGTTGATGTCGGCGTCGTCCATCGTCGTGATGGCAAAGCTCGCGTCGAACTTGCGAATTTCCGCGCCGCCGGCGGTACCGGTGACGATGATCTCTTCG